>NZ_JBDFRB010000017.1:0-69704 GCF_039615075.1 Sinomonas halotolerans
CGTGTGATGTCTCAGGACCTCGTGGACAGTTCTGGTCTCAGGTGAGTGTGGACATTTCATGTCTCAGGAGTTCGTGGACACTTCGGTGGCCGGGGGCTGCTTGAGGCCGCTGCGGGGGACGAATTTGGTGCCCTTGGGCGGGCGGGGGTGGGTGAGGATCTCGGTGCCGTCCTCGTCGTAGAAGGAGATCGTGCGGGTGTCGTAGTGGACTCGGACGGTCTTGCCTGCCCAGTGGGCGCCGATGAGGAAGTGGGTGTTCAGGATGGTGACCACGCCCTTGGGCCGTGAGCCCCGCCTGCTGGCTGTGCGGGGTTCGTCCCAGGGCGGGGCGTGGTCCGGTGGCGGCGGGGCCGGTGGAGCCGCGACGGGGGTGCGGTCCCATGCCTCGCGGGGAGTGAGGTCCAGGCTGCCGTGGCCCTGGTGGACCCGCTCGGTGTTGTAGTAGTGGTCGAAGGCGTCCACCTGGGCCTGGAGCTCCTCCAGGGTCGCTGCGGCCGGCTGGGCGGCGAGATAGGTGAACAGGGTCTGGTGGAAGCGCTCGTTCTTGCCCTGGGTGGTGGGCCTGTACGGTTTTCCGGTGATCGGCTCGGTTCCGAGGCTGCGCAGGTACTCCACGAGGATGCCGGCGTGGCCGCGGCGGGACGGGTTCAGGGCCTGGCCGTTGTCGGAGAGGAAGCGCTGGGGCACCCCGTGCCGTGCGATCGCGGTCTTCACCACCGCCATCGCGGCCTCGCTGGTCTCGCCCCAGGCGGCCAGCGAGGCCAGGGCGAGGCGCGAGTGGTCGTCGATGACCTGGAAGATGGTCGCCGCGCGTCCTGCAGGCATAGGCCATTCGGTCGCGTCGATCTGCCAGCACATGTTCGGGGCCGGGTAGGTGAAGCGCTTGAACGCCGAGCGGGGCTTCTTCCGCGGCGAGGGGACGACCTCCCCGGCCCGGGAGAAAATCCGCGCGAGGGTTGCCCGGGAGGGCGGCTCGAGGCCGCGCCGGCGCATCCGGGCTGCGACGCTGAGCGGGCCGTGGTCGAAGCCCGCTCCGCGCAGCTCGGCACGGGTCTTCAACGCCATTTCCACCATCTCGGCAGGCACAGCCCGTGGGCTCGTGTGCGGCCGGTTGGAGCCCAGGTCCAACGCCGCAGAGCTTCCCTCGGCCAAGGCCTTGGCCCTGACCTTGTAGAACCACGCGCGGGAGACACCGTGCCGGCGGCAGAAATCGGACACCGCCCCACGCGGTGCATCGGCAGGCCAGGTCGCGGCCTTCATCCGGATTCGAGGATCAGGTTCAAGAGCGCTCATGGCTCGATCCCAGACCCGAACTGTCCACGGACTCGTGAGACACACTGTCCACGAGGTCCCGAGACATAAGTGTCTATTCAGTCCCGAGACAACACAAGCGCCCGACGAGCGTTTCGGGTACACGTAATTTCGTCTAGAGCCGTCTCGGGTACACCAAATCGCGCATATATCGATAGCGGCATTCTTTGGGCGAGCATTCCGCCGACGGAATTCACGGACCATCTCCAAGCACGACGACGGCCGGCGCCTTCCGTGTGGAAGGTGCCGGCCGTCGTCGTGCGTACCTGAGATGGCGCAGCGGGAAGATATCTGTACCCGAAACGCTGCTAGCGGGAGTTAGGTACCCGAAACCTCGAGTTCGCTGCGAGATATGTACCCGGAACGCTCGTGGGCGCTCTTATGTGTACCCGGAACGGGGCGGGGTCAGCGGTGGGTGGCCGTCGCGGGGCGTGCCGTCGCCGCGCTCCGGCCGAGGATGACCCCGAGGCCGAGCATCCCCACGCCGAGCAGGAGGTGCAGGACGTTGTCCGCGGCGTTGAGCGGGACGAAGTTGCCGCCGTGGTCGCCCGAGAACACGAGCCCGTAGACGAACAGGACCAGGTACACGGCCCCGCCCCAGACGAGGAAGCCCTTGGCGCCGGCGGCCGAGCGGCCCAGCATGAGGCCGAGGACACCGAACAGCAGGTGGACCACGTTGTGGAGCACGGAGACCTGGAACAGGCCCAGGAGGTGGGCGTCGGAGCTGTGCCCCGCGAAGGCGAGGCTCCCGGACGTGATGCCCGGGACGAACCCGAGGACGCCCACGAGGAGGAACACGGCCCCCACCGCGGTCGCGGCGAGCTGGACCGGCGTGCGATGCGACGTGGCTGACATGGACATGGCGTCTCCTTGAAAGTCTTCCGACAGGGTCGGTGCGGTGTGCCCGCACCGATAGTTCGGAACGCCATGCCGGCCGGATTGGACTCTGCAGGGAATTTTCCGAGGAATTTCCCAGAGTCCTCTCCGGCCGGCTCCGCGACCCCGGCCGCGGCCATCAGGAGGAGAGCGGCTCGAGCATGATCGGGTCGCTCGTGGGCTGCGGCGACCCGCCGGCCGGCTCGACCGTGACGCCCACATAGGCGGCCTGGCCCACGCCGCCCTGCAGCTCGTTCCACGTGGTCCCCTTGCCCTCCACGAGGCCCGCGGGCTTGGCGGTCCCGGCGGCGTCGATGAGCCACAGCTCGTAGACCTTGCCAGTCTCGGGAGCGGGCATGCCGATCGTCATGACGCCCGCGAGCGAGTGCTGCCTCGAGTGCGCGATGAGCAGCGTCCCGCCAGTGGGCCCGGTGGCCTCCTGCACCTTCGCGTCCGGGGCAGCGAGGATCTGGCCCATGACGGCGCTCGGCGCGGTGGTCGCCGCTGCGAGGGCGCGCAGCGCCTCGTCCCGTTCCTGCTGGACGCGCGCGCCCCAGATCCCGGCGCCGCCGGCCGCTACGAGGAGCACCGCCGCGGCGGCGGCGAGCCACCGCCCGGGTCCGGCCCACCCGCTTCCCGGCGCACGACGGCGTGACTCACCGATGGGGGTGACGGTCGCCTCGGGCGTGGGTTCGGCGGGAGGGGCCGGGAGTGGCCCCGCGTCCTTGGGAGGTGACCCCGCGTCGCTGGGACGCGACCCCGCGTTGCTGGGAGGTGACCCCGCGTCGCTGGGACGTGACCCCGCGTCGGGGGTGGGGGTGGGGGCGGGGGTTGCCGGAACCGCCGCCGAGTCGAACTGGGGCGTGACGGCGATCTGCGCCATGAGCCGGGCCTTGAGGTCCGGCGGCGGTGCGACGGGCGTCGTCGCGGCGGCGAGCAGCGCCGCGGTCTCGGCGAGCTCGCGCGCCTCCTCCGCCGTGGCGTCGCCGTACCCGAGCGAGCCCTCGAAGCGGCGCCGCTCGTCGTCGTCGAGCGCGTTGAGAGCATAGGCGCCCGTCAGCAGGTGCAGCTGGTCATCCATGGCTCACTCCCAACACGTCTCTCAGGCGGATCATTCCGTCGCGGATCCTGGTCTTCACGGTCCCCAGGGGCAGCCCCAGGGTGGTGGCGACTTCCCCGTAGGTGTAGCCGCCGTAGTAGGCGAGTCTGATCGCCTGCTTCTGCACTTCCGTGAGCGATTCGAGGGCCTTGTTGACCCGCTCGCTCTCGAGGGCCACCTCGACGCGGTGCTCCACGTCGTCGTAGCTCTCCTGGAAGTCCTTGATGCCCTCGCGCAGGTCCCGGTCAGCGGCCGCCTGAGCGGCGCGGACGCGGTCCACCGCTCGGCGGTGCGCCATCACGGTGATCCAGGCGCGGGCGCGGCCGCGGTCGGCGTCAAACCTCTTGGCCTGCTGCCAGACCTCGAGGAACACCTCCTGCGTGACCTCCTCGCTCTGGGCGGGGTCGCGCACCACGCGAAGCACGAGGCCGTGCACGAGGGGCGCGAGCGCGTCGTACAGGTGCCCGAAGGCGGCTTGGTCGCCGCGGGCCACGCGGGCCATGAGCTCATCGAGGTCGGGGGCTGGTGTCCCGCCGTCACGGTCCGGCATGTAGACCACTGTCTCACGGGTTCCCATGGCCCTCCGTCACGTTGCGCTCCCCTCCACCGTCCCCGGAGCGCTGCCCAGCTGACCGGCCGCGCTTCGGGGGGTGGCATAGGTAGTTCGGAGCGCTGGCCCCTGCGGATTGGGCTGCCGGGAGCGAGGCGCCCGCCCGTGGGCCCTTCCCGTTTCGGGTACATATGAGAACGCGAATTCCGCCTTTCGGGTACACGTCGATGTACCCGAAAGGCGGAATTCGCGTCGTTATCTGTACCCGAGACGAAGGTGGAGGTGCCGCGCGGGGCGGGGGGAATGGGAGCGGGCCAGGCGCCCCCAGCGCGCCCGGCCCGCGAACCCCCGACGGCGAGTCCCGCCGTCGTGCATAACCCCCAGCCCCGCGCGGCTACTTCGCCGCCGGCGGCATGAGGACGGTGTCCACGAGGTACACCGTCGCGTTGGCGGTCTGGACGCCGCCGCACACCACGGTGGCGTCGTTGACCTTGAGGGACTCGCCCGAGCCGGTCACCTTGACCTCGCCGCCCTGGACGGTCTTGTGCGTGCCGGCGATCGAGGCGGGCTCGATCTGGCCGGGGACCACGTGGTAGGTGAGGATGCTCGAGAGCGTCTTGTCATCGGTCTTGAGCGCCTCGATCGTGGCCGGGTCGATCTTCGCGAAGGCGCTGTCCACCGGGGCGAACACCGTGAACTCGCTGCCGTTGAGCGTGTCCACGAGGTCCACCTTCGGGTTGAGCTTCCCGGAGACGGCGGAGACCAGGGTGGTCAGGAGCGGGTTGTTGGACGCCGCGACGGCGACGGGGTCCGCGCTCATGCCCTGGATCGAGCCGGGGCCGTCCGGGTTGGCCTTCGCGTAGTCGGCGCAGCCCGGGCCCACGAGGTTCGCGGCGGGCCCGGCCGTCATCGCCGGCGTGCTCGGGCTCGCGGCGCTCGGCATGGCGGACGACGACGACTCGGTGCCTGCCGTCGTCGACCCGCCGCAGGCGGCGAGGCCCAGGCCGGCGGTAGCGGCGAGGGCGATGACGGCGGACGTGCGCTTGATGCTGATCATGGCTTCACTCCTAGGTTCACGAAGGGGCTTGCACGTGAACTTCGGAGCCGCCGCCGGAGCGGATTGGGGGGATTTCGCGGGGACCTAGTAGCCCATCCCGCCCGTGGTCTGGGTGGGGGCCGGGGTGGCCGCTGGCGAGAGCTGGGTCTGGACCATCGTCCCGTCCGGCCCGACCACGTACCAGACTCCCGCGACGCCCTGGCCGTTGACCTGCCCGGGCGCGGTGTCCTTGGCGTAGTAGTAGACGGGCATCCCATTGACGGTGACCTGCTGCTTGCCGTCCTCGGTGGCGATGCTGCCGACCTCGGCGGTCACGCCCTCGAGCTTCGGGGCGCCCTCGCTCGTCACGGCCGGCCAGAGGTCCGCGCAGCCGCCCGTGCACGCGCTCTTCTTCTCACCGGCGTTGTCCCGCGTGTAGTAGTAGACGGTCCAGCCCTCGTCGTCCACCAGGATCTCGGTGTCGCCGACCGTGCTGGTCCTGAGCGCCTCGGCCCCGCCCGAGGGGGACGACGCCGAGGCGGCCGGCGCGGGGGTGGTGCCGGTCGCCGTCGTGCCCCCGCCGCCGCCCGCGCAGCCGGCGAGCGCGAGGGCCGAGGCCGCCGCCGCGGCGAGGAGGAGAGCTGCTCGCTTGTCCATGATGTGCCCTTCCGTTCTGGAGCCTTCCAGGAGCGGGCCGGCCCTGGTGGGAGCGCCGGTCGCTGGACTGGAGACGACGCGCGGGGCCATCCGGTTCAGCCGTGCGAGGACAATGGACCGCAGCGGCCTGAACCGTCTGGGCGCGCCCGTCGTCTCACCGGGGAAGGGCCGCCGACCGCGGGGGAAGGCTGCCCGGCAGGCGGGAGGGAAGCGTGCCCATGGACGAGGACGCCGTCGCGGCGATCTACCGCGACCACGGCGCGGCGCTGCGGCGCTTCGCCCGCGGCGCCGTGGGCAGCGACGGCCAGGCCGAGGAGATCGTCCAGGAGGCCATCGTCCGGGTGTGGCGGCAGGCCCCCGAGACGACCGTGGGCCTGCGCGCGTACCTCTACCGCACGGTGCGGAACCTCATCGTGGACCAGCACCGGCAGCGCGCCCGCCGGCCCCGCACGGTTCCCGCCGAGGGGGACGGCGGGTTCGACGCCGCGGTCGACGCCGAGCGGATCGACGAGCTCCTGGACCGGATCGTGATGGAGGAGGCACTCATGCGGCTCACGCCCGAGCACCGGCAGGCGCTCGTCGCCGTGCACTACCGCCGGCTGAGCGTCCACGAGGCCGCCCTCGAGCTGGGCGTCCCGGCCGGGACCGTGAAGTCGCGCTGCTTCTACGGGCTCAGGGCCCTCCGCGCCGCCCTCGACGAGCTGGGGGTGGAACGATGAGCCTCGACCACCGCGACGCCCGGATGTCACTCGGCGCCTACCTCCTCGGCGCCCTCGGCCCCGAGGAGGCCCGCGCTGTGGAGGCCCACGTGGCCGTGTGCGCCCAGTGCCGGGCGGAAGTCGAGGAGCTCGAGACCCTGCCCGCGCTCCTGGACGCCGTCCCCGCGCAGCGCGCCCTCGCCCTCGCCGACGCCGCTCCCCTCCCCGGCGAGGCCAGCGCACCGCCGGCCCTCCTCGCTAAGGTGCGGGCACGGCGTCGTGCGCTGCGGGCGCGGGGGACGGCGGCGCTCACGGGGGCGGCCGCGGCCTCGCTCGTGCTCGGCGCCGCCCTCGGCGCGAGCGTGCTGCGGGCGCCGACCGCCCAGGGCCCGGGCACGATGACGACGGCGAGCCCGGCTCCGAGCGCGTCGCCGGCGGCGCGGTACTCCCTCGCGACGGCCGACGGCGCGCAGGTCGAGATCGGGCTCGTCGCCAAGGCGTGGGGCACCGAGCTGTCCCTCGAGTGCCGCGGGATGCCGGCCGGGGTGTTCAGCGTGTGGGTCGTCGCGGACGACGGCACGCAGGAGCGCGCGGCGAACTGGGGCTCGGCGGGCTACGCGGGCCGGGCCCTGCTCACGGGGGCGACGTCCCACCATCTCGCGTCCATCCGGGAGGTCCAGATCCGGGACGAGTCGCAGCGCACCCTCGCGAGCGTGCGCCGCGGGTGAGGGCCCCAACGCGTGGCCACGTCCCACCCGACGCGTGGCCACGTCCCACCCGACGCGTGGCCACGTCAGTGCGCCATGGTGCCCGCCGCCTCGGTGAGGCTCTTGCCCTTCGTCTCGGGTGCGAGCCACTGCGACAGCGAGGCTCCCACGAGCGCGACGCATGCCGCGATGAGCATCGTGGGGCCGGATCCGAGGCTCTCCATGGAGGTGGGCAGGAGGAAAGTGCCGAGGCCCGCCCCCACGCGGCTGACGGCAGCCGCGAAACCGGTGCCGATCCCGCGGATCTCAGTGGGGAAGACCTCCCCGGGGTAGACGCTGGTCAGCGTGTTGTACATCGCGTTGAAGAACGAGAAGACCAGGAACAGCGCGAGCACGGCGGCGGGCGGCGCGCCTGCCCAGAGCCCGATCACCGCGAGGATGGCCGTGCACAGCCACTGCGGCGGAACGGTCAGCACGCGGCGGCCGGCCCTGTCGATCAGCAGGACCGTGAGCACCACCCCGGCCAGGGCCACGGCGGCCAGCCCGACGCCCCCGGCGAGCCCGCCGCCGAGGCCATACCTGCCCAGCACGCTGTCGGCGAAGGTCGCGATCGCGAAGTACGGCGCGACCCCGCAGAACCAGAACATGGACGTGAACAGCGTTGCCCGCCAGTACTGCCGCGAGAACAGCATCCCGAACGTCCCGGTCTTGGCGTCCTCGTGCTCCACGTCGGCCATGTCGGCGGCGTCGATGAGGTACCGGTGGGCGAGGCGCCGGGCCTCGTCCCTGCGGCCGACGTTCCACAGCCAGCGCGGCGACTCGGGCAGGCCGATCCGCGCCGCGAGCAGGACCACCGCGATGGCCGTGCTCGTGCCCAGGATGGTGCGCCAGCCCAGATCGGTGAGCTCGGTGAGCAGGTAGCCGGCGAGGAACGCGACCATGAAGCCGGCGTACCACGCGATGATGGTCGCCCCGAGCAGCCGGCCCCTGAGCCGGGCGGGCGCGAACTCGGCCATGAGCGGCCAGCCGACCGAGTACTCGGTGCCGACCGCGATCCCCATGAGGAACCGCACGAGGATGAGCTGGACGGCGGAGTCGACGACGAACTGGAGGGCCGAGGCGGCCACGAACAGCGCCATGTCCGCCATGAACAGCGGCTTGCGGCCGAACCTGTCTCCCAGATACCCGCCCAGCGGCGAGCCCACGAGGATGCCCAGGAGCGCGGCGGCCGCGGTGAGGCCCTCCTCGAGCGGCGAGAGGCCCAGGTCCTCGGCGAACGTTCCGGTGACGGGGCCGATGATCCCGAGGATGTAGCCGTCGAGGAACATCCCGCCGATCAGGACGGCAGTCAGCCTGACGAGGAAGCGCCGCCTGGCGGCGGGCGACGCATCCGCGCCGGCCGTCCTCGAGCGATCCATGGCACAAGCATGCGCCCGCTGGCGCGCGGTGGACAGGTGCCGGCGTCGGTCTCCCGCCGGCGTCAGGCGACGGCGGTATCCCGGCGTTCGTTGAGGCTGCGGAGGAAGGTCTTGGTGGCCTCCGTCTGGGGATTGTCGATCACCTGGGACGGCGGTCCCTGCTCTGCGACGCGCCCCTCCGCCATGAAGACGACCTCGTCCGCGACCGCCCTGGCGAATCCGATCTCATGGGTGACCACGATCATCGTCATGCCGCTGCGCGCGAGCTCCTTCATGACCTCGAGGACCTCGCCGACGAGCTCGGGATCGAGGGCCGAGGTGGGCTCGTCGAAGAGCATCACCGAAGGCTTCATGACGAGGGCCCGGGCGATGGCGACCCGCTGCTGCTGCCCGCCCGAGAGCGTGCTCGGGTAGACATCGGCCTTCTCGGCCAGGCCCACGCTGGTCAGCAGCTTCATGGCCTCTTCGCGGACCTCGCCCGCTGGCCTGCCCAGGACGCGGCAGGGAGCCTCGAGCAGGTTCTCCAGGACGGTCAGGTGCGGGAACAGGTTGAAGGCCTGGAAGACCATTCCCGTGGCAGCGCGCTGACGGGCGATCTCCTTGGGGCGCAGCTCGTGGAGCCTGTCCCCCTTGACGCGGTAGCCGACCACCTCGCCCTTGACGATCACGGCGCCGCTCGACGGCTTCTCCAGATGGTTGATGCACCTCAGCATGGTCGACTTGCCCGACCCGGAGCGGCCGAGGATGACGACGACCTGGCCAGGGTAGATGTCCAGGCTGACGGACTTGAGCACTTCCAGGTCGCCGAAGCTCTTGCGCAGTCCGACGATCCTCACGATCGGCTCGGACCGGTCGCTCCTGCGCTCGACAGGGGGTGTGGTGGTCATGGCTGGCCCTCCTCTGCAGTGGTCGATGTGAGCATCGGGGTGGCGCGCCTGCGCGCTCCCCGGGTACCGCGACGCTTCTCGCCGGAGGCCTGGTGGCCTGCGACGCCGCGCCCGTAGTAGCGCTCGATGCGGCGCTGGAAGATGCTGAGGATGCTCGTGCACAGCAGGTACCAGAACGAGACGACGATCAGGAGCGGGATGGTCTCGAACGTCTGGGTGTAGATCATCTGGGCGGAGTACAGCAGGTCAGGCAGGGCGATCACGCTGACCAGGGAGCTGTACTTGAGCATGCCGATGACCTGGTTGCCGGTCGGCGGGACGATCACCCGCAGTGCCTGGGGCAGGATGATGCGCCGGAAGGACAGCAGGCCATTCATCCCCAGGGCGGCTGCCGCCTCGGTCTGGTGCCTGGACACCGAGAGCAGCCCGCCGCGCACGATCTCGGCCATGTAGGCGGACTCGTGCAGGGCCAGGCCGAGCAGGGCCACGGTCCACAGCGACAGCACCGAGTTGGTGGAGGCCCCGAACAGCTCGGGTCCACCGAACGGGACGCCGACGCCGAGCCGGGGGTAGAGCGCCGAGAGGTTGTACCAGAAGATGAGCTGGATCAGGAGCGGCGTCCCCCGGAAGAACCAGAGGTAGGCCCCGGCCACGCTCTGCAGGACCTTGTTCTCCGAGAGCCGGCATGCGGCCAGGATGATGCCCAGCACGATCGCGAGGGACATGCTGACCACGGTCAGGACCAGGGTGCTCCCCAGCCCTGCCATGATCTGCGGGAAGAAGAGGTAGTGCCACACGGTCTCCCACTGGAAGTTCCTGTTGGTGACCATCGAGTGGGCGAGGTTCGCGACGAGCAGCAGGAGGAAGACCGCGGCGACCGTCCGGCCGTGGTGCTTGAGCGGCACGGTCTCCTTCGCGAGGATCTCCTGGTCGACCGCAAGGGCCGATGGTGCGCTGCCCGCGGTGGACGCCGCGTGCCGCAGGCGCGTTGTCTCCTTGGCGCTATTCATGACAGCTTCTGCCTTTCACTTCTCACGCGCATCCGGCGTCAGCTGCTCGGAGCGGGGATGATCTCGGACTTGTCCACGGCGCCGAGACCACCGTTGAGCTCATCCAGGACCGCCTTCAGCTCGCCGTCCTCGATGAGCTTGTCCGTGGCGGCCTGGAAGGCCTTGGCCAGCTGGGCCGTGTCGGCGTTGTTCGCCAGGGCCAGACCGGTCTTGATCTCCGGCCCGAAGCCGAGCTTGGCCAGCTTGAACTGGCCGTTGCCCTTCTCGACCGTGTAGGCCGCCTGGCTGCCGCTGGCGAGGGACGCGTCGATGCGGCCCTGGCTGAGCGCGAGGTTGACCTGGGCCTGGGTCTGGAAGGTGTCCACCGTGGTCGCCGCACCGCCGGAGGCCTTGCAGTCATCGGCCATGGACTGGGCGGTGGCCGCCTCGGAGGACCCGAGGGAAGCCCCGATCCTCAGCCCGCAGACGTCCTCCGGCCTGTCGAAGCTGGTCTTGTCCGAGTCGGCCTTGACCACGAACTCGTCCATCGAGACGTGGTTGGTGACGAAGGTGACGACCTTGGTCCGGTCCTCGGTCACGTTGATCTCGCCCGTGGCGGCATCGTAGCGGCCTGCCTGCAGCCCGGGGATCACGCCGTCGAACGGGATGATCTTGAAGTCGACGTCGAGGCCGAGCAGGGCCGCAGCCTTGCGGGTCAGCTCGATGTCCCAGCCGGTGACCTCGCCGCCTCCCGCAGGCTCCATCACCGCTGGGGCGTACACCGCCGCTGCGACGGTGAGAGTGCCCTTGTCCCGGACGGACGCCGGCAGCATGTCCACGAGGGCGGAGTCCGCGGCGGGCGTCTCGGCGGACTGGGGCTGGGCGGGCGACGCGCCGCACGCGGCGGTGCCGAGGACGGCGCCCGCGACGACGGATGCCATGAGCGCGCCCCGCATGCGGGGGAAGCGAAGAAGGTTCATTGGTCTCTCCTGGATGACTCTCGTGGATGCCCGCCCGCGAACGGTCGGGCTGATGTCTGGATGCCGGGTGCCCTGACGGCTGGAGCCAGCTGACGGCCGGGCTCACCATCGATGTGAGCGATGGGACGGCCCGCTCGGGGGAGGAGTATGAGCTGGATCACATCGCCGATGTGATCACATATTAGAGTTAGATCAAAGATCAAAACAACCCCAGGACCGGATCTTTTCCCTCTGCGGCATACAGCTGCACCTGCACCGCGAACAGGTGCCCACGGCACCGTTGGCCGTACCGGGGTGGCCTCTATATTTGATCCATGTCGCTGTCGAAGAGGGTCGCTCCCCTGCTGCTCGCCGACCAGGTGTACGCCACGCTCCAGGAGGCGATCCTCAACGGCGAGCTGCCCCCGGGGTCCCGGCTGACCGTCCGGGAGCTCGCCGAGCAGGTCGGAACGAGCCCCATGCCAGTGCGCGAGGCGATCCGCCGCCTCGAGGAGGCCGGGCTGGTGCACCGCGAGCCGCACCGGGGAGCCGTGGTCAGGGGGCTCACTCTCGAGGAGCTGGTCCACGTCTACGACATCCGCCGCCTGCTGGAGGTCGAGGCGGCGCGCCTGGGCAGCGAGCGCATCAGCGCCGAGGACTGCGAGCGGATGCAGGCCGAGTACAGCCTCATGCGCGCCGCGATCAGGGACGGCCGGGTCGTCCCGTACCTCGACCACGACGAGGCCCTTCTGTCCATCCTGTACAACGCCGCCGGGAACCCGCTCCTCGTCCAGATGATCCGCAGCCTCTGGCAGCAGTGCCGCGCCTACAAGATCGTCGGCGCGAAGGGCTCACTGGACAGCCCGGAAGACGTCTCGCTGTGGCGCTACCAGCAGGACCTCATTGCAGCGGCGCGGGAGAGCGACTCCGCGGGAGCGGCTGCCGTGAACGAAGCGTCGCTGCTCGACGCCACGGACCGCATCAAGGCTCGGCTGGACGCGCAGGGCGAGCGCTAAGCAGGCGAGGGGCCCGGGAGTCCGGGCCCCTCGCGTCGGCCCGTCAGCGGCCCTGGTTGTGCATGACGTGCTTGGTCCTGGAGTAGTCGTCGAGGGCGTAGACGGAGAGGTCCCGGCCGTAGCCGGAGCCCTTGAACCCGCCCCAGGGGACCTCGTTGGCGAGGACGAGGTGGGAGTTGACCCACACGGTCCCGGCGTCGATCCGGGACGCGACGTCGTGGCTGCGCCTCGCGTCCTCTGTCCACACAGAGGCGGCCAGGCCGAAGGGGACGGCGTTGGCGCGGGCGACGGCCTCGGCCTCGTCGGCGAAGGTCTCCACCGTCACGACCGGCCCGAAGATCTCCTCGCGCGAGCACTCGGCGCCGTCGGGCACGTCCACGAGCACGGTGGGGGCCACGAAGTAGCCCGGGCCATCGAGCGCGGTTCCGCCGATCGCGGCCGTGATGCCGGCGGCCTTGGCGCGCTCGAGGTAGCCGAGGACGCGCTCGTAGTGGCCCTTCGAGTTCAGCGGGCCGATCTCGACTTCCTTCCCGGCCCCGGGCTCGCCGACGACGAGCGTGCTGACCTCCTTCACGAGGAGCGCGGTGAACTCCCCGGCCACCGACTCGTGCACGAGGACGCGGCACGCGGCCCCGCACTCCTGGCCCGAGTTCCAGTACCCGGCGGCCCGCAGCGAGGACGCCGCTGCGGCGAGATCGGCGTCGTCGAACACGACCACGGGCGCCTTGCCGCCGAGCTCGAGATGAACGCGCTTGAGCGACTCCGCCGCCCCGCGTGCCACGGCCTGGCCGCTGCCCACAGACCCGGTGAGGGCGATCATCGCGATGCCGGGGTGCTCCGAGAGCCGCTGGCCGACCACCGAGCCGCGGCCGGTGACGACGTTGAACACGCCGGCGGGGAGGATGTCCGCGACGAGCTCGGCGAACTTGAGGGTGGTGAGCGGGGTCTGCTCCGAGGGCTTGATGACCAGGGAGTTCCCGGCGGCGAGGATCGGCGCGATCTTCCACGCGCCCATGAGGAGCGGGTAGTTCCACGGCGTGACGACGCCGACGACGCCGAGCGGCTCGCGGAGGATCAGCGAGAGGTGGTCGTGGGCGTAGGTCCCGGCGGCCATGGACGTGGTAGCGCGCAGGGCGCCGGCCATGAAGCGGAAGGTGTCGACCGTGCCCGCGACGTCGTCCTCGGAGACCATGGACGGCTTGCCGGTGTTGGCGGACTCGAGCCGGACCAGCAGGTCGGCGTTCTCGGCCAGGCGGTCCGCGATGCGGTGCAGGATCTCGGAGCGCTCCTTGGGCACCATCCGGCCCCACTCTGCCTGGGCGGCGAGCGCGGCGGCGACGGCGGAGTCGACCTCCTCCACCGTGCCCGAGGCGACGGAGGCGATCTCGAGGCCCGTGCACGGGTCGATGACCGCGGTGGGCGTGGCGCCCCGCCCGGGCCGGAAGGAGCCGTTGATGAAGTGCTCGCCCGGGGGGAGCTCGGCCTCCGTGACGATGGGACCGGCCTGGGAGCGGCGGACCTGTGTCGGGGCGCTGGTGGAAATGCTCATGGAGGCCTCCTCAGCCGACGTTCTGGTAGAGGGCGGACAGGGCGTTCCGCAGGCGGGCGTGGTCCTCGGCGCCCAGCTCGGCGGTGGGGCGCCGCGGCGAGCCGGCCGGGAGGCCCTGGAGGGCGAGGCCCGCCTTGACGGACGGGATGAACGGCACGGACAGGAGCGCGTCGATCACTGGGTAAAGGGCGTTCCACCGCTCGCGGGCGCCGGCCAGGTCGCCCTCGGCGATGCGGCGGGCGACGTCGACGATCTCGTTCGGCACGACGTTCGCCGTCCCCGCCATGACCCCGGCCGCCCCCTCGACGAGCGCGCTGTACAGGTAGGCGTCCCAGCCGATGAACGTGCCGATCACGTCCCTGTGGTGGTGGATGAGCTGGAGGGCCTGCTCCCAGTTCGCGCTCGAGTCCTTGATGTAGCGGATGGTCGGAACGTCCTCGGCGAGCGAGCGGACCGTGGCCGGGTCCAGGTTGACGCCCGTGACGGCCGGGATGTTGTAGAGCATGACCGGGAGGTCCACCGACCCCGCGACGTCCTTGATGTACGCGACCGTCTCCGCGACGGACAGCGGCTCGTAGTACGGCGTGATGAGCATGAGCACGTCAGCGCCGGACTTCTCGGCGGCCTTGGAGAGGCGGACGGCCTCGGCGGTCGAGGTCGCCCCGGTCTGCGCGATGACGGGGACGCGCCCGGCGGTGTGCTCGATGACGGTGTCGATGAGGAGAAGGCGCTCGTCCGAGGAGAGCGCCCCGACCTCGCCGGTCGAGCCGGCGGCGACGACGCCGTCCACCCCGGCGTCGATGGAGCGGTCGACGACGCGGCGGAGCGTCGCGGTGTCGATCGCCTCGTCCGCCGTGAAGGGGGTGGCGAGGGCGGTGAGGACGCCCGTGAGGTGCTGGGAGCTGTGCTGCTGCGACATGTGCTGTTCTCCTGGTGGTGCGGTGGAAAGCGTGGGTGGATCAGGCGCCGGAAGCGAGCCGGAGCGGCTGAACGGCGCCCTGCCGTTCAGTGGCGAGGAGGCTCGCGGCTTCCTGGGCTGCCGAGAACCCGGTGGTGATGGAGCTCTCGGTGTACAGGGTCCCGAGGTAGTCCCCGGCGAGGAAGACCCGGTCGGTGCCGCGCATGAGGGTGGACTGGATCTTGGCCCGGCCCGGGAAGCAGTAGGGCGAGGCAACCGCCCACCGGTCCGTCTGGGCCTCGACCACGCTGTCCGCGAAGCCGTGCCCGAGCACGGCGTCCAGGTCCGCGAGGTGGGTCTGGACGACCTCCTCGTCGCTCTTGTCGAGCAGGGCCCGGCCCAGGGCGGCCGGGGAGAACGTCATGAAGCTCCCCCCGGGCTTCCGCACGGACTCGGTGCCGCGGACGATGCTGGCCTGGTTGAGCGCGATCGCGAACGAGCGCTTGGGCGCGGCGATCGCGTAGATGTCGTCCCACGGCCGCGCCGTGGTCTCGTCGGTCAGGAACGCCGTGCTCACGTGGGGGCCGTACTTGATCTGCGCGAGTGCCCCGCGCAGCTCCTCGGGAAGGTCCACCCCGATCCGGTGCGAGACGTCCGCCGTGGTCGCCAGGATCACGGTGCGCGCCTCGACCTCCCGGGCGACCCCGCCCTGGAGGTAGCGCACCAGGACCGAGTCCTTCCGGTGCACGACCTCCTGCACCGCCGCCCCGAGCTGGACACGGTCCCCCAGAGCGGCCGCGATCGAGCCCGTCAGCGTCGACGGGCCCCCCACGATGCCCCGGCTCAGGCCCTGTCCGAAGCCGAGGACAAGGCTGAAGTAGCCGATCCCCGCCCCGGCCGAGATCTGGTCCATGTCCCCGGCCGAGCGGGTGACCGTCGTCTTGAAAAGCGCCGCCGCGTCCTCGGAGAGGTCCCCGATGAAGTCCTCGAACGTGGACTCGTTCTCGAAGTCGTAGATCCGCTGCTGCCGCTGTGCGCCCGACTCCCCCGGGCGCTTGCGCACCACGCCCGTGTACTTCGCGACCCCCGCGACGACCTTCAGCCCCGCCCGCAGCGTGTCGATGCGGGACGAGAGGGACATGGGGATCCGGAACGGGTACGTCGCGATGTGCCCCTCGCGGATGAACTTCCCGTTCATCGACAGCGCCTGCAGCGACCCCGGGATCTGCACGGCGCTGACGCCGACCTCGCCCAGCAGGGCGTCCGTGGACGACCCCTCGCCGGCGAACACATGCCCGCCCCAGTTGAGCCAGTAGTCACCGCGCCGCTCGGAGCGGATGCGGCCGCCCACGCGGTGCTCCGATTCGAGGAGCACGGTGTCCCAGTGCCGCAGCCGCCAGGCTGCGGAGAGGCCGGCGAGGCCGCCTCCGACGATCACTGCGTCTTTCATGTCAGGTCCTTATGGGTTCGAGAGGGTTCGCGCGGTTCAGAGTGCGGCCGTGGCCTTGGCCCGCGAGGGCGCCGGCGCGGGGTCGAGCGCTGCGGCCTGGCCGAGGGTGAGGCCGCGGGTCTCGGGGGCCCAAGCCATCGAGACAGCCATGCCCAGGAGGGTGACGATCGCGGCGATGACCATGGTGGTGCCGATGCCCAGGCCGGTCAGGGCGAGGGGCACGAGGTAGGTCCCGGTCGCGGCGCCGATGCGGCTGAGCGAGGAGGCGAGGCCGACGGCGGATCCGCGCACCTCGGTGGGGAACAGCTCGTTCGGGTAGACCCACTGCATGATCTGCGTGCCGCCGATCAGGAGGGCGTAGGCCGCGAAGAGGGCCATGATCACCACCGGGTCGGCCTCCGGGAACAGGCCCAGGCCGAGCAGGGCGAGCCCGCTCCAGAGGAAGCTGTGGATGATCAGCGGGCGGCGGCCCATGCGGTTGACGAGGAACACGGCGACGAGGCATCCGACGAGGAACATGACCGTGATGGCCGCGGAGCCGATGTGGGCGAGGTCGCCGCCGAGCTTGAGGGCCTCGAGGATGGCGGGGCCGAACGCGTAGACGGCGAACAGCGGCACGATCGAGCAGGTCCAGAAGATCGTGATGAAGGCCATGCGCCTGCCGTAGCCGGACTTCACGAGCTGGCCGAGGGTCACGTTGGAGCTGGTCTCCTCGGGGAGGTCGGCGAGGGTCACGTTCGGCCCGTAGACCTTCGCGAGGACCGCGTTCGCCTCGTCGGTCCGGCCCATCTTCGCGAGCCAGCGCGGCGACTCGGGGGTGCCCATGCGCAGGAGCACGATGGCGAGTGCAGGCACAGCCGAGCTCGCCAGCATCCAGCGCCACCCGTCGTCGAACGTCAGCAGGAACTGGCCGACGATGTAGGCGACCGCCGCGCCGACGAACCACATGGTGACGAACGCGCCCAGGAGGGGACCGCGCCAGCGGCTCGGGGTGAACTCCGCAAGGAGGGAGGTGGCGATCGGGTAGTCGGCGCCGACGGCGAAGCCGATGAGGAGCCGCAGAATGATGAGCCAGAACGCGTCGCCGACGAAGGCCTGGGCCACGGAGCAGGCGACGAGGGCGATGAGGTCCACGGTGAAGAGCAGGTGCCTGCCGAACTTGTCCGTGAGCCAGCCGCCGAGGAAGGCGCCGAAGAAGATGCCGATCAGCGCGGCCGCTCCGATGAGGCCCTGCTGCGACGGCGTGAGGTTGAACTCCGGGGTGATCTGGATCATCGCGACGCCGACGATGCTGAGGATGTACCCGTCCACGAACGGGCCGCCCGAGGAGTAGAGAGCGAGCTTCTTGTGGAATGACGACAGCGGGGCGTCGTCGACTACGTGGGACATCGGGGTGGTCCTTTCGCCAAGCGGACGGGCTGGTGTGATACATACCACCCTAAGATGTGATCAAAGATCACACAAGGCCATCCTGTGAACTCGGCGTAAAGGAGTTCTCCCCGCCTATATTTGGTCCGTGCCCATCTCCAAGCGCGTCGAGCCCACCCTGCTGACCGACCAGGTCTACGCCAAGATCCACGAGGCGATCCTCAGCGGGGAGCTCCCGGCCGGCTCACGGCTGCGGGTGCGGGACCTGGCGGAGCAGGTGGGGACGAGCGTCATGCCCGTCCGCGAGGCGATCCGCCGCCTCGAGGAGGCCGGGCTGGCCGAGCGCGAGCCCCACAAGGGAGCCGTGGTCAAGAACCTCTCCCTCGAAGAGCTCGTCCACGTCTACGACGTGCGCCGCCTGCTCGAGACCGAGGCGGCCCGTCTGGGCGCCCTGCAGGTGACCGCCGAGGAGTGCGACAGGATGCAGGCCGAGTACGAGGCCATGCGCACCGCGATCGACGAGGGCCGCGTCGTGGCCGTGCTCGACCACGACGAGGCCATGCTCACGATCCTCTACGAGGCCTCCGGGAACCCCGTGCTCGTGCAGCTGATCCGTGCGCTGTGGCAGCAGTGCCGCGCGTACAAGATCGTGGGCGCGAAGGGCTCGCTCGAGTCCGGGAGCGACGACTCCCTGTGGCGGTACCAGCAGGACCTCATCAAGGCCGCCCGGGACAACGACCCCGAGGCTGCCGCAGCCGTCAACACGGATTCGCTCCTCGACGCGAGCGACCGCATCAAGGCCAGCCTCGCCGCGCAGGCTGGCGCCTGACGCGGATCCGGCCACGAGAGCGTCCCCTGGCTGACGAGTGGCCACGCGTTGGGTGAGACGTGGCCACGCGAAGGGCGGGAGGTGGCCACGCGTTGGGTGGAAGGTGGCCACGCGTTGGGTCAGCCGAGCATCCCGCGCAGGGTGAGCGCGTTGCGCACCGCGTTCCCCTCGCCGTCGTTGTTGAAGTAGGCGAAGACCTCGTGCCCGGCGGCGTCCCATTCGCGGATGCGCTCGGCCCACCAGCCCAGGTCCGGATCCGAGTACGAGCCCGCGTAGAGGTGGTGGTGGTCCGGGCCGTGCAGCCGGACGTACACGTGCTGGGCCGTCGCCTCGAGGACGCACGGCAGGCCCGCGCCGCTCATGATGCAGTACGCCGCCGCGTGCCGCCGGAGGATGCCGAAGACGGCCGGATCGTGCCAGCTCGGGTGGCGGAACTCCACCGCCACCCTGATCCACGGCGGGAGGGCGCCGAGGAACCAGTCCAGCCGCGCGTCGTCGCGCGCGTGATGCGGCGAAAGCTGCACGAGGAGCACCGCGCGGCGCGGGCCCAGCTCATGCCAGCCCTCCGCGATGCGCGCCGCCCACGCCTCGGGCGAGTAGAGCCGCTTGGCGTGCGTGAGCCCGCGCGGCGCCTTCACGGAGAACGCGAAGCCCTCGGGGAGACGACGGCGCCAGCCGGCGAACGCCGTCGTGCGCGGCCAGCGGTAGAAGCTCGCGTTCAGCTCGACCGTGGAGAAGGAGGACGTGTAGAAGCCGAGGCGGTGCCACGGCGGCGTGCCCGGCGGGTACAGCACCGAATCCCAGTGGCCGTAGCTCCATCCCGACGTGCCGATGTTCCACCCCATGGCCCTCAGGGTAGCGGCCGGTCTCCGCGCGTTTGGCGGGACGGTCCTCGGGTATCGGCACCGCATGGCTACTTGCGACATGTGCGGGAATGACTACGACAAGGCCTTCACCCTGACGCAGGGCGAGAAGTCCGGGACCTTCGACAGCTTCGAGTGCGCGATCCACGCCTTCGCACCGAGCTGCGGGCACTGCGGCTGCCGGATCCTGGGCCACGGGGTCGAGTCGGGGCAGGGGATGTACTGCTGCGCCCACTGCGCCGAGGCGAGCGGGGTCCAGGGGCTGACGGACCGCGTCCAGTAGGCGAGCCGTGGCTGCTCTGCGCGGCGTCCTCTTCGACGTGGACGGGACGCTGATCGATTCCACCTACCTCCACACCATCGCCTGGTGGCACGCCTTCCGGGGCTTCGGGCACACAGTCCGGATGAACGCGATCCACCGCTGCGTCGGCATGGGCGGCGACAGGCTCGTGGACAGCCTCCTCGGCCCGGACCGCGACAGGGAACAGGACGGGGCGGTCAAGGACGCGCACGCCGCGGTCTTCTCGACGCTCTGGCCGTACCTCACGGCGTTCGACGGCGCCCGCGACCTCCTCGTGCAGTGCCACAGGGCGGGGCTCAAGGTCGTCCTCGCCTCCTCCGCCCGGGAGCAGGACCTGGGTGTGCTGCGTGCGACGCTGGGCGCCGACGACATCGTGGACGCGGCCACGAGCGCAGCGGACGCGAAGGAGTCCAAGCCGGCGCCGGACATCCTCATCGCCGCGCTGGACGCCGCGGAACTCGAGGCGGAGGAGGTGCTGTTCGTCGGAGACGCCGTCTGGGACGTCCAGGCCGCCGGCGCCCTCGGGATCGAGACGATCGGCGTGGCCTCAGGGGGATACAGCGCGGCGGAACTGCGCGAGGCGGGAGCGGCGGAGGTCTTCGACTCGCCGCGGAGCCTCCTGGAGAACCTGCGGGACAGCCTCATCGGCCAGCGGATGGCCTGAGGACGAGGAAATACCGGCCCACCCGGCGCGGTTGGCACCACCGGCGGGGTCCACAGCACGGGCCCCACCCTGCTCTGAACCCCTGAGAAGGAGACCCCCTTGCAGACAGAGACTTCGACTTCACTGTTCTCCCCCGTCACCATCGGCTCGACAGAGCTGGAGAACCGCGTGGCACTCGCCCCCATGACCCGGATCAGCGCCACCGAGGACGGCTTGGCCACCGAGCGGATGGTGGCCTACTACGAGGGCTACGCCAAGGGCGGGTTCGGCCTGCTCATCACCGAGGGCATCTACACCGACACCGCGTACAGCCAGGGTTACCTGAACCAGCCGGGCATCGCCACCGAGGAGCAGGCCCGCAGCTGGGTCCCGGTGGTCGAGGCGGCGCACGCCGCCGGTGCCAGGATCTTCGCCCAGCTCATGCACGCCGGCTCCCAGGCCCAGGGCAACCGGTTCGTCGACTCCACCGTGGGGCCCTCCGCCGTGGCGCCTCGGGGGGAGCAGCTGCCCTTCTACCGGGGCGAGGGCCCGTACTCCGTGCCCGCGGCCATTACCGCCGAGCAGATGCAGGAAGTGCGGGACGGCTTCGTCGCCGCGGCGCTCAACGCCAAGGAAGCCGGATTCGACGGGGTGGAGATCCACGGTGCCAATGGCTACCTCCTGGACCAGTTCCTCACCGACTACTTCAACCAGCGCACCGACGAGTACGGCGGCTCCCCCGAGAACCGCGTGCGCTTCCCCGCCGAGATCGCCCGGGCGGTCCGGGAGGCCGTGGGCCCGGACTTCACGGTGGGGATCCGCATCTCCCAGGCCAAGGTGAGCGACCATGACCACAAATGGGCCGGCGGCGAGGACGAGGCGCGCGTCATCTTCTCCACGCTGGCGCGGACCGGCGTCGGCTTCGTCCACACGACCGAATACCGGGCGTACGCCCCTGCCTTCGGCGAGGGCGGGAAGTCCCTCGCGCAGCTCGCCAAGGAGCACTCGGGACTGCCCGTGATCACCAACGGGCATCTGGACGACCCGGCGACGGCGGAGTCGATGCTGGGCGACGGCGGCGCCGACGTCGTCGCCCTCGGCAAGGCCGCCCTCGCGAACCGCGACTGGCCTGAGCGGGTGCGCACGGGCCAGCCCCTCGGCGACCTGGACGGGAGCCTCTTCAGCCCCGTGGCCGACGTCAAGGACTGGGAGATCGAGCTCTCCTGATCCCCGCCTGACTGAGCAGGACGCGGGACCGCCGCACCGGCACCCCGGGGGCCGCCCGCCGCGCGTGACGCGGTCGGCGGTCCTCCCCCGTGCCACCCCAATCCGCGACGGGCCCCCGCCCCGAACAGGAGGCATGGGCGAGAACATACTGATCGGCTTCCTCGGCGGGCTCATCACGGGCATCTCGCCGTGCATCCTCCCGGTCCTCCCGGTGATCTTCTTCTCCGGTGGGCTGGACAGCGCGAGGCGCGCGGCGCCGTCGTCCGTGCCCGCCTCGAAGGGGACGGCCCCCCATCTGGGCGGCCCAGACCCCCACCCCGGCGGCCCAGACCCCCACCTCGGCGGTCCAGCCCCCCATCTCGGCGGGAACGGGAGCGGGAGGGAGGCCTCCCGGTGGCGGCCGTACCAGGTGATCGCGGGGCTCGTGCTGAGCTTCAGCGTGGTGACGCTGCTGGGCTCGCTGGTCCTCTCCGCGCTGGGGCTGCCCCAGGACGTACTGCGCTGGGCCGGGATCGCGGTGCTCACGGCGGTGGGCGTGGGGCTCATGGTCCCCCGGTTCGAGGAGCTGCTGGAGAAGCCCTTCTCGTGGATCCCCCAGCGGCAGGTGGACGCGCGGCGCGGCGGGTTCGGGCTCGGCCTCGCGCTCGGCGCGGTGTTCGTCCCGTGCGCGGGGCCGGTCCTCGCGGCCATCACCGTCTCGGGCGCCACCGGGCAGATCGGGCCGGAGACCGTGGCGCTCACGCTCGCGTTCGCCGTGGGCGTCTCCGCCCCGCTGCTCTTCTTCGCCCTCGCCGGCCGAGGCCTGGCCGAGCGGCTCAAGGCCTTCCGCCGCCGCCAGCGCGCCATCCGCATCACCGCGGGCGCGCTCATGATCGCCCTCGCCGTCGGCCTCGTCTTCGACGTCCCGGCACGGCTCCAGCGGCTCATCCCGGACTACACCGCCACCCTCCAGAACGAGCTCGCGCCCACTGCCGGCGGCCCCCTCGACCTCGGCGGCCTCGTCACCGACGAGAACCGGCAGCTCTCCAACTGCACCCAGGGCGCCACGGAGCTCGAGGACTGCGGTCCCGCGCCCGAGCTGCGAGGCATCACCGCGACCCTCAACACGGGCCAGCCCGACTCCGAGCCCCTCACGCTCGAGGGCCTGCGCGGCAAGGTGGTGCTCGTGGACTTCTGGGCGTACTCGTGCATCAACTGCCAGCGCTCCCTGCCGCACATCGTGCGCCTGCAGGAGGCGTACCGGGAAGCTGGGCTGACCGTGATCGGCGTCCACACCCCGGAGTACGCGTTCGAGCGCGAGCAGCGCAACGTCGAGGACGGCATCCGTCAGCACCGCATCAACTACCCGGTGGCGATGGACAACTCCTACTCGACCTGGTCGGCCTACCGGAACCGGTTCTGGCCAGCGCAGTACCTCATCGACGCGGCGGGGAACGTGCGCCATATCCACCAGGGCGAGGGCGGCTACGCGGCCACCGAGCAGCTGGTCCGCGAGCTCCTCACCCAGGCCAATCCGGGCGTGCAGCTGCCGGATCCGATCGAGGACGGCAGCACGTCAGCCCCCGAGGCCGGCAGCACCACCCGCGAGACGTTCCTCGGGGTCGCGAAGCAGGTCAACTACGCGGGACCGGAGCAGTACCGCACCGGGCCCGGCGTGTACTCGTTCCCCGCGGAGCAGCCCGCGGACTCGTTCGCGCTCTCGGGCCCGTGGACGCTCGAATCCCAGCGTATCGTCGCGGCGCCCCCGGCGGGCGCGGAGGCTGGGCAGGCGGACGACGCCGGCCGGTCGCGGGGCGCCGACACCCCACCGCGCGTGCGGCTCAACTTCACGGCCAGCCAGGTCCAGACCGTGGCCGGGGGGACGGGGACGATCACCGTGAAGGGCCCCGACGGCGAGCGCACGATCGAGATCAGCGGCACGCCGCGCTCCTACGTCGTCCTGGACGGCGAGTCCTCGCGGAAGGGGACGCTCGAGATCGAGGCGAGTGCCGGCGTCGAGCTCTACTCCTTCACGTTCGGGTGAGACCGCGGACGGGCGTTCGTTCGTGCTCGTTATGGACCGCGGAGGCGGCGCGCCGGGACCGACACGCCGCCTGAGGGCCCCTGCGGGTGCCGGACACGAGCACGAGCGCGCACTGGGCCGGGAGGCCCGACCGATCAGCCGCCCGCGAGGAAGCCGTGATCCCCGTTGCAGGCATATCCCGGGCTGGGGATGTAGTCCTTGTACCCCTGGATGACCAGGGCTCCGTAGTTCTGCACGTGCCCGAGGTACTCGCCCTCCTTACCCGGGTGGTAGGCGTTGAGGCCCGAGAAGGCGCAGATGGAGTTGGCGACGTAGTCCTTGACCGGCGTCCACTCGCCGGTCGCGAACCCGTCATCGCCCGGAGGTCCGGTGACCTCGCCGGCCAAAGCTGAACCTGCGCCCGCCAGAACCAGCATCGGCGCCATCACTGCTCCCGCGAGCCACGTCTTCACACGCATGGTGAGTCTCCTTCTCTCCGGTGGGACCTGTGGATTGACCGAGACCAGTTGCGGTGGCAAGAGTGTAGCCCCGGGCCGCGGGCCCTCGACAGGGTCCGGCGTTCGTTCGTGCTCGTTATGGACCGCGGAGGCGGCGCGCCGGGACCGACACGCCGCCTGAGGGGCCCTGCGGTGCCGAACACGAGCACGAGCGCGCACAGCGGGGCGGCCGCGCGCAGATGCGGGGGCTGCGGGATGAGCCGGCTGCCCTAGCGCCTCCAGGGCGTCTGGTCCACCTGCACCGCGACGACGAACAGGTGCTGCCCCTGTTCGATCTTCTCCACCTCGATCACGCGGACCTGGCTCCGGGCGGAACTGCCCGCGCGCCCCACTCCCACGCCGTAGGTGAGGTAGCCCTCGAAGTCCCCCGCCGAGGCGTAGCGGGTGATGGCCGTGTAGCCCACCGCGGGGTCAGGAGCGGACACGATGGTGCTCGCCGTCCCGTCCTCGGTGTGGGCCTGGGCGGGGTTGAAGCGGATGCGGAGGACGGCCGCCGTGCCCGGCATCGGGATCGTCGCGCCGCTGCCGTCCTGGATCAGCTGGGGCACGTACTCGAGCTCGTAGCCGGGGAAGGCGCCCTTGAAGCGGAAGCTCATCTGGTCATAGGGGCGGGCCTCGCCGGAGGGGTGCGCGCCCACGCCGATCGTGTAGAGGTACGGGAGGGGAGGCTCGGGCGGCTGCGCGATGGGCGGCCGGAGCTCGTGCGCGATCCGCCAGGGCGAACCCGGCGCGGGGATCCCCCAGTCGTGCTTGAGGGCTGAGGAGATGACCCGGTCACCCGGGCGGGGGGAGGCCGTCCCGCTGGTGTCAGCCGGTGGGGTTGGGGCCGACGGCGAACTGGTCGCCGTCGCGGTCACCGTCGCCGTGACGGTCGTGGTCACCGTGGCCGTGGGGGCCGGGGAGGGCTGGCCGACGCACCCGGACAGCAGGACGGCGGCAGTGCCGGCCAGGCAGAGGAGGCGCGGGCGGATGAAGGACGCTGGCATGGCTGCTCCTTGGGGTCCTGGTGTCACGCCATCAAGGATGGGTGGACCCGCAGGGTTTCCCCAGAGGCTTTGGCCCCTGCGGCCAGCAGTCCCACCCGCCCGCGGGCGGCTACAGCCGGGCGCTCCCCGTGAGGCGTTCGACGGCGTCCGCCGCCGCGGCGGGGTCGTGCGGCACGTTGTCCAGGGCACGGTGGATGGTGAGGCCCTCGATGAGCGCGTCGAGGAGCCTCGCGGTGACCGGGTCGAAGCGGGCCTCGAGCGCGCGGCGGCTGCGCGCCATCCACGCGTTCGTGATGTCGCGGAAGCCCGGACTGCGGGCGGCGAGGGTGTAGAGCTCGTGGGTGAGGACGAGCTCGCGCTGGGTGCCGAGGACGTCCTCGGTGATGATCGCGACCACGGCGGCCTTCGCGGCTTCGCAGTCCCCCGCGCCGGCCAGCCGCCGCTCGAACACCTCCCCCACGGTCCCGGCGAAACGCGTGAACGCCTCGCGCAGGAGCTCGTCCATGCCCTCGAAGTGGTAGTGGATCGAGCCGAGCGGGATGTCCGCCGCTGCCGCGATCCGGCGGTGCGTCGTGCCCGCGACCCCCACGTCAGCGATCACGTCCAGGCACGCCTCGACGATCCGGCCGCGACGGTCCGGGTCGGTCCTCCGCGGTCGGCGCGCCGCCCGCTCGGAGGGCGCGGGAGGGGCCTGGCTCGCGGCGCCCGACGGCGCGGCGGTGCCCCCGCTGCCCGTCGCGGCACCCGGGGCGGGTCGCGCCGCCTGCTCAGGCATCGGCGTCGTCAATGACCCGGATGACCCGCGCGGGGTTGCCGACCGCGACGACGTTGGCCGGGATGTCCCTGGTGACGACCGAGCCGGCGCCGATGACGCTGTTCTCGCCGATCGTGACGCCCGGGCACACGATCACGCCGCCGCCGAGCCACACGTTGTCCCCGACGGTGATGGGCTCCGCCGCCTCGAGCCTGTCCCTGCGGGGCTGCGGCTCGATGGGATGCGTAGGGGTGAGCAGCTGGACGTTGGGGCCGATCTGGCAGTCCTCGCCGATCGTGATGCGCGCGACGTCCAGCGCCGTCAGGTTGTAGTTGATGAACGTGCGTGCACCGACGAAGATCTGCTCGCCGTAGTCCACGTACAGGGGCGGCTTGATGAAGGCGCCCTCGCCGAGCTCGCCGAGGAGCTCCGCGAGGAGCGGGCGGGCGAGGCCCTCGTCTGCGACCGCCGCACGGTGGTACGCGTCGGCGAGCTGCACCGCACGCTGGGCGCGGCGGGCGCTCTCCGGGTCGTCCGAGATGTAGAGCTCGCCAGCGAGCATCCGCTCGCGGTTGGTCCGGGGGTCGCCTGCGAAGTAGCCCATGGTCTGCAAGGGTATGGCCCCTATGGACATATGTCCATATAGCACCCGTCGCCGGAGTCGCCCAGAGGGGCGTTCTTTCGTGCTCGTGATGGATCCCCTCAGCGGCGTGTCAGCACCGACACGCCGCCTTCGGGCCAGTGCCGGGATCCATAACGGGCAGGAGCTCACACCGGGCCTCGTGCCGGTCGCGCCGTTTGCGCGCGACGCGCGCGGTCAGACCCGGGCGCGGTCAGACCCGGGCGGTGTGCCCGCGGCGCCCGAGCGCGAGGCCCAGGGCGAGCATGCCGATGCCGAGCACGAGGTGCAGGATGTTGTCCGCGGCGTTCACGGGGACGAAGTTCGCGGGGTTGGGACCGGCCACGAACAGACCGTAGAGGAACAGCACCAGGTACACAGCGCCGCCCCAGACGAGGAAGGACCGGGCACCGCCGTGCGTCCGAGCCATCGCCAGGCCGGCCACGCCGAAGAGCAGGTGCACGATGTTGTGCAGGACGGACACCTGGAAGATGCCCAGGAGGAGCGCGCTGGAATCGTGGCCCGCGCCGTCCAGCGCCCCGGTGGTGATGCCCGGGACGAACCCGAGCACAGCGACGAGGAGGAAGACGATGCCGACAGCGGCCGAGGCGGTCTGCGCGGGCGTCCGCGCTGCGGTGGTAGTGGCCATGGGTACTCCTTGGTCGGACGGATGCCGGTCGTTGGGTGGAGAAGCCCGGCAACCGGTCTATACCCAGCGGTAGCAGTTCTAGCGCCGCCGCGTCAGTAGCACTTGAGGAGGCGCTGGAGCGCCTCCATGATCTCCGTCTCGCCGTGCGGCTCCCGCTCGACCGCCACGTCCAGGGTCTCTCCGCGCAGGCTCACCGTGAACCGGCCCCCCACGTACTTCACCGTCACCCCGGGCTTGCTGGCCTTGCGGAACCTGACCACTGGAATCCTCCTGACGAACCCCGCGCCGCCTGCGCGGCTTCGGGAACTGAGGTCAAGGATGCGCCCGGTCCGCTGCCGGGCGGCGAAGGGAACCGCGAGGATCCGCACAGCTTTGTGCTGGGTCGCCCTGCGCCGGTTGTGCACGTGCCAGCGCAGCCGCGCGCCGGTTCAGGCGCGCCGCTTCGGGAAGCCGAACCGGTCGCCGTCGTCCGCAGCGCGCACGACGGCGCCGCGCGCCTGCCGCCGTGCCTGCTCTTCCAGCCCGCCCACCGAGGGATAGCGCGAGGAGAAGTGGGTCAGGACGAGGCTCCGCGCCCCGGCCGAGCCCGCGAGCGCGCCCGCCTGCCCGGCGGTGAGGTGGAGGTACTGCTCGGCAAGCGCGGCGTCGTCGTCGCTGAAGGTGCTCTCGGCGACGAGGAGGTCGGCACCGTCCGCGAGCGCCTCGGCGCCCTCGCACACGGCAGTGTCCATGACGAACGCGAACCGCTGGCCGGGCCGCGGGACGCTGACGTCCTCGAGCCGCACCCCGGCGAGCCGGCCCTCCCGCGCGAGCCGCCCGGCGTCGTGCCCCTTGATCCCCACGGCCGCGAGGCGCTCGGGGACGAGCGTGCGGCCCTCTGGCTCGGCGAGCCGGTACCCGTACGTCTCGATGCGGTGCCGCAGGGGCCGCACCTCGAGGCCGTCGGCCACCTCGCCTGCCGCGCCGTGCGGGACCAGACGGAGGTCGACGCCGGGCGAGGCCACCGCGACGAGCGCGCGCACCACGTCCTCCCCGGACGCGGGGTAGTGCAGGTGCACGGGGTGCTGCACGCCGTCGAGCGCCATGCGGGAGAGCACGCCCGGCAGCCCATAGCAGTGGTCGCCGTGGACGTGGGTCAGGCAGATGCGCGTGACCCTTGTCGCGGAGACGCCGGCGTGGATCATCTGGCGCTGGGTGCCCTCGCCCGGGTCGAAGAGGAGCCCCTCCCCGTCCCAGAGGAGGAGGTAGCCGTTGTGGTTCCGCGTCCGGGTGGGCACCTGGGAGGCCGTGCCGAGGACCACGAGTTCGCGCATGGTGCCCAGTATGGTGGCCTGGACGCTCTCGAGAACCTTCTGGACGAGGAGAACCATCCATGACTGAGCCCGTGATCCGCCTCGAGCGGCAGCTCCCCCACCCGCCCGCGGCCGTCTGGTCCGCCCTCACGCAGCCCGAGCTCCTGGCGCGCTGGTGGGCCGCCGGGGACATCGCCCCCACCGTCGGGCACCGCTTCACCCTCGACATGGGCGCCTGGGGCACCCAGCAGTGCGAGGTCCTGACCGTCTCCCCCGAGCGCGAGATGACCTTCCTCTTCGCCGAGGGCGTGCTCGACACGACCGTCACGTGGCGGCTCGAGCCGGTCGACGGCGGCACTCTGCTGCACCTCGAGCACGCGGGCTTCCGGTTCGACACGCCCATGGGGGAGCAGGCCTTCAACGGCATGGGCTCGGGCTGGCCGGGCGTCCTCGCGCGGCTCGACGAGGTCCTCCTCGAGTCACCCTCGCGGTAGGCCGGGTGCGGGGGGAGGGGGTCCGCCGCGGCGAGCCGCACCGTCGCCGTCGCCCTGCAGGAAGGCGAGCACCGCGGCGACCCGCCGGTGCACGCCCGTCGCGGGGATGCCGAGCTTCGTGAAGATGGCGTTGACGTGCTTCTCGACGGTCGACGACGACAGGTACAGCGCCTGCTCGATGCCGGCGTTTGTCCTTCCGCGCGCCATCTCCCGCAGCACCTCCAGCTCCCGCGGCGACAGCTCGGCCAGCGGGTTGGCCGCGGCGGCGCTCCGGCGCCGCACGAGCGTGTCCACGATGAGGGGGTCGATGACCGAGCCCCCGAGCCGCACTTCGCGCAGCGCATGCACGAGGTCCTCGAGGTCGCCGACACGGTCCGTACCCGAGGCCGGCCGATCCCTCCGCGAAGAGCGCGAGCGCGTAGCTCTCGTCCGCGTGCTGCGAGAGCACGACGACGCCCGTGTCCGGGTGGGCGGCGCGGATCGCACGCGCCGCATCGATCCCCTCCATCTGGTGCCCGGGCGGCATCCGGATGTCGGTGAGCACGGCGTCCGGCGAGAAGCGGCGCACGGCATCGAGCAGCTCGACGGCGTCGCCCGTGCAGGCGACCACGTCCACCTCCCCGGAGTCCACCAGGAGGCGCCGCACGCCCTCGCGAACGAGGTAGTTGTCCTCGGCGATCACGACTCGGAGCACGTCCGGCTCATCCGACGGCATGGCGCCCGTCCCCTTCCTTCTGCACCGGGAGCTCGACCAGCACCGTGGTTCCTGAGGGCTCGTTGCCGAAGACGCTCACACTGCCCCGCAGGGCCGCCACACGGTCGCGGATGTTCGCGAGGCCGCCGCGGGCTGCCGGCGCAGGGGCGCCGAGCCCGCACCCGTCGTCGCTGATCGAGATCCGGAGGCGTCCGTCGTTCCTTGCCAGCGCCACGGAAGCATGGGTCGCGTGGGCGTGCTTGGCGGTGTTCGCGAGCGCCTCGCGGACCACGTAGTACGCGGTTGTCTCCACATCGCTGGGGAACCGCTCGGCGCGGAGGTGCTCGTCGGCGTCGACCGTCAGGGGTATCGGGAACCGGGCGGCACTCGACTCGACCGCGGACACGAGCCCGCTGTCGCTGAGCACGGGCGGGTGGATGCCGTGCGCCAGCTCGCGAAGGTCGGTGAGCGTCTCGCGGGCCTGGTCCTGCAGCTCGGCGAGCTCCTCGGGCGTGAGCTGGCCGCGCTGGAGCCGGTTGCGGGCGAGGCGCAGGCCGGCGATCTGCGCCACGACGTTCTGCTGGATCCCGTCGTGGAGGTCGCGCTCGAGGCGCTTGCGCTCGTCGTCCTGCGCGGCGACGAGCCGCTCGCGGGAGGCGGTCAGCGCGTCGAGCTGCTCGGCGAGCCGGGCCGTGAGCCTGACGTTCGCGACCGCAGTCGTGGCCTGCCCTGCCACCGTCCGCAGCAGGTCGCGCTCCTGGTCGCTGTACTCCCCGCGGCGCCGGGGGCCCACCTCGATGCGGCCCAGCGTCTCGCCCGCCTGCCCGAGGTCACACGACGCCGTGGCCTCCCCCCGCGCGTCGCCCACCACGACGGTGGGCGAACCCACGGACCGGCTGCCGGGGCCGACGAGGGTGATCCGCACCCATGAGGCGTCGAGGCCATCGCGCACAGCTTCGGCGAGGCGGGCGAGCAGATCGTCGGGCTCGACCGACTGCTCCAGCCTCGACCCGAGCTCGCGCAGGAGCGTCAGCTGGCGGCGCGGGTCCCCGAAGACGGCTCGATGGATCCACTGCTGCAGCCACGCGCGCATCGGCAGCAGGCAGACGGCGAGCGCTGTGGTGAGGAGGGCGGCGCCGATTCCCGAGAGCCTGTCCCTGAGGAGCACGGCCGGCGCCGCCACCGCTATGGCGTAGAAGACGGTGATGAGGAGGCTGGCCGAACGTGTCACGGCCCGCCCGCGCTCGTCCGTGGCGATGTCGAAGGCGCCGTAGCGCAGGATGCCGTGGATGGCGGCGAGGGGGATCGCCGTCAGGGATGCGAAGACGGCGACCGTCACGACGACGTTGGCCGGCCCGTGCAGCCACAGCCCGAAACTGACGACAGTCGCCACGACGGTCCACATCATGACCCGCGTCTGCTGGCGGACCTCCGGCGCCCCGAACAGCGCCCTGCTCAGGAGCACGGCGACGCCGAGCGGCATGAGCGGCCACTCGACGACGACCCATTCGAGCACCGGCGCGGCCCACGCCAGGGCGGGGACGGCGAGTGGGTTGGAGCGGCCCTCGGACAGTCCGGCGAACTGCGGGACCAGGACATGCGGGGTCACGAAGAGCGAAGACGGGACGGCCAGCACGGGAACCCAGAGGAGGGCGACCGCGGTCCGCTGCCAGCGCCGCTCGAGGACCGCGGTGGGGAAGCCCGCAATCATGCTGAGGAGCCCGGCGCCGGCGACCGCGTCGGCCAGCATGGCGATCGTGTTCGCGAGCAGGAACCACGGCCGGTGGACCAGCTCCGGATCCTCGAACGCATACGTCTCGTACGCCGAGCCGACAGCCATTGCCGTGGCCGCGGCCGAGATGAAGACCGCCGAGCGTGACGAAGAGACCGTGAGGAGCCACATGCCGAAGGCGAAGACCGGCAGCACGCCCAGAAGGGGCCAGCCGAGGCCGTGGTCGTCCGGTGCGACGAAGCCACGGACGATCACGACATAGACGAGCGACGCCACTCCGATTGGAGCGAGCGCTGCGAGCAATGCCCATCTGCGGCCCACAGCCCTATGGTCCGCCTCCTTCGGGATCCGCGGGAGGGGGAAACCCCCGCGCCGGCATAGTGGCTCTCCCCCATTCCGCACTGCGGCCATCCCCCTTACAAGCCCGGTCCTCGTCTCCCTACCGTGGGGTGAGGGGATCCCCGACCTTCATCACGCACCAAGGAGGACCTCATGCGCAGGATCTATTCGGCCATCGCCTGGACCATCGCGGCGGGCGTCGTCGTCCAGGCCGCGTCGATCGCCTTCGGGCTGGGCGGGATGGCGCACTACATCCAGTCCGGCGGGGTCATCGACAAGGCCCTGGTCGAGAGCCGCGAGGCGACGTTCACGGGCGACCTCGGGTTCCCCATCCACGGCATTGTGGGCGGGATGGTCATCCCGATCGCCGCCCTCCTGCTGCTGGGCGTGGCGTTCTTCGTGAAGGTGCGCGGCGCGCGGCTCTGGGCGGCCATCGTGCTGGCCCTCGTGGCGCTGCAGATCACCCTCGGGTACTCCATCGCCGATATGCCCTATCTCGGCCTGGTCCATGGCGCGAACGCCCTGGCCGTGCTGCTCGCCGCCGTCTTCACGGCGCTGCGCGTAGGCCGGCGCTCCGTCTTCGGTGCCGAGAAGTCCGCGTCCGATGCCGTTGCGACCTAGGTCCCGGTGGGCCGCTGCCGCTGCCGCGGCCGTTGCGGTCGGATTCGGGGCCCTGGGCTGGAGCTCGACACTGCTCGGCGAGTACTCGGTCATGGACATGGGCGGCGGGCACGGGGGCCATGCCCCGGGCACGGGCGCAGGGACAGGCGCAGGCCAGCCCGTCGGCGCCCTCAGCGTGCCAGCGCTGACCGCGGACCCACTCCGACCCGCCGACGTCCACGCCGAGCTCGTCGCGAGGCAGGAGACGGTCGAGGTGCCGGGCGGTCGCCCCGTCGAGGGGTACACGGTCAACGGAACGTCCCCGGGGCCGACCATCCGGGCACGGCAGGGCGACCTGGTCGAGGTGGTGTTCGCCAACGAGTCCGTCCCGGTCGGGGCCACCCTGCACTGGCACGGCATCGACGTGCCGAACGCCGCCGACGGCGTCGCAGGCGTCACCCAGGACGCGGTCCCGCCGGGCCGGCGGCACGTCTACCGGTTCGTCGCCGAGGACGCCGGCACCTACTGGTACCACTCGCACCAGGTCTCCCACGAGCAGGTGGAGCGCGGGCTGCTCGGCGCGGTCGTCGTCGAGCCCCGCAGGCCGGGCAATCCAGGTGGGCCGGACGTCGTCGCCCTCCTGCACGTCTACGGGGGCCAGCACACCCTCAACGGGCGCGCGGAGGACGAGCACGTGGCGGCCCGGCCCGGGACAACCGCCCGAATCCGCGTCATCAACACCGACCAGGGCACCGCCGCCGTCTGGTCGGACTCCCCCCTGCGGGTCGTCGCGACCGACGGGCGCGACGTGAACGCGCCGACCAGCGTGGAAGGGCGGAAGGTGCTGGTGCCCGCGGGCGGACGCATGGACGTCACCGTGCAGGCGCCGGCCTCCGGCGCGGCACGCGTGCACCTCGGCGGCGCCCGGAGCGTCTTCGTGGGCGATCCCGGCGCGGAGGCGCCTGCCGCCCGGCAGCCGGAGGGGACGCTCGATCTGCTCTCCTACGGCAGCCCCGCGCCGGTCGGCTTCGACCCGCGCTCGCCCGACCTCGTCTTCGACTACACGATCGGACGCCGCCTCGGCCTCCTCGACGGGCGCCCCGGCAGCTTCTGGACCGTCAACGGCCGGCTCTTCCCGGACGTGCCGATGTTCCACGTGCGCGAGGGCAACGTCGTCGTGCTCCGCATTGCGAACGAGACCGGCGATGTGCACCCCATGCACCTGCACGGCCATCATGTCCTCGTGCTCTCGCGCAACGGGGAGCAGGCGTCAGGGAGCCCGTGGTGGGCCGACTCGCTGGACGTCCACCCGGGCGAGGCCTATGAGGTCGCCTTCACTGCGGACAACCCGGGCATCTGGATGGCCCACTGCCACACCCTCGCCCACGCGCTCGACGGCCTCGTGGCGCACGTGATGTACGAGGGCGTCTCGACTCCGTTCACTGTCAACGGGGCCGCTGGCAACCAGCCCGAGTGACTGCCGCGCCGGGTGCGGGAGGCCCTGCTGCTGCACCTCCCGCACCGCTGGCCCACAAGGGGCGATCGCGCGCAGGTCAGCCTCCCCAGACCTCGCCTGCCTCGAGCCGGGAGATCTGGGCGCGCGCCTGCTCCTCGCCGAGCCCAGCGCGCATGAGCTCCGCGACGAGGCGCTCGTGCCGGCGGAGTGCGTGCGCATGCGCCTCGCCCTGTCCCGGCGCCATTTCGTCGGCGTCGCCTGCCGCTGCTGCCACCCGGGGCACGACGGCGGCGGTCACCGGCGTCCTCCGTCGGCACCCGGGCGCGTCCCGGCGAGCAGGCCGGCCGGGGCGAGGAACGCCTCGAGCGCCGCGAGCGCCTCGGCCGTGCGCTCGAACACGGGAGGAGCCTCCTGCCCCGCCTTGGCGAGCCCCGCGGTGCGCTGGAGCCGGAGGCGGGCCTTCACCACCGCGTGCCGCGCTGCCACGAGGTCCCCGGGATGCAGGGTCAGGACGCCGACCACGCCGCGCAGGGCCTGGAGGGCGAGTGCGGCTGCCCGTGCCTCGTCGCAGCGGGCAGCCGTCCTATGGGATCTGAGTTCGTCTGCGCGTTCGGACCAGAGCCGGACCGCGGCGGTGCGGGCGGCCTCGGTCCAGGCCGTATCGGCGCGGGCGGCGCGAGGGGGAACGGCATGGGCCGCGGGACGTGGGGCTGCTGCCAGAGCATGCTTCACGGGTGCCTCCGTGGGGGGGTCTGGAACACGTGGGGGCTGTCACACAGTCCATCCAGAATCGGCCATCCCCGGCCCCTTGCTGGAGGGCAAAAAGTCCCTAGACGTTCCCGGGAGGCCGCTTGCCGAGGGCTTTCCGGGGAATTATCAAGACAAACGATATGGGGTGCTGGGGTCTTGGACATCAGCAGGGGGGCAAGGCCCTGCGCACTGGAGCTCCAGGAGGCAGCAGTGTTGCCGCAGTCCAACAGACCGATGAGGAGCACGCGGCACGTCCGCGTGTTCATCCTGGACGGGCACGAACTGGTCAGGAGAGGACTCCGCAGCCTGCTCGAGGGCGCGGGCGTGGCCGTGGTGGGCGAGTCGGATTCGGCGCGCGAGGCCTTAAGGGACATCACCGGGCTCAGAGCGGATGTCGCCGTCCTCGGGACCACCATCATGGACGGATTCGCCGTCGAGGTCTGCCGTGAGCTCCGCTCCATGGACCCGCGGATCCGGTGCATCATCCTCAACGACGCCCATGACCAGGAGGCCATCCTCGACTCGATCCTGGCGGGTGCGCACGGCTACTTCGCCAAGGACATCAGCAACGGCGAGCTCCTGGACGCCATCCTGCGCGCCGCGGCCGGCGAGCCGCTGTTCGACCCGGATGCCGAGTCCCGCATCCGGCGCAGCCTCGCAGCCCCTGACGCCGCGAATCCTCGCCTGCGGGTCCTGACCCCGCAGGAGCGGAGGGTGCTCGCGCTCATCGGCCAAGGCCTGACCAACCGGGAGATCGCCCGGGAGCTCTCACTGGCCGAGAAGACCGCGCAGAACTACGCGTCGTCCGTCTTGGCCAAGCTCGGGGCCAAGCACCGCACCGAGGCGGCACTCCACTTCAGGACGGCGTTCGGGCCAGACCCCAACGGCGGCGGGCAGGGGCGCAACTGACCGTACGGAACGCTCAGTGCTCCGGTGCGGGACCGTGCGTCAGCTCCTCGCGGGCCTCCGCGATCGCCTGCGTGAGCCGGTTGACCATCCCGGTCACGAGCTGCAGCTGCGCCGGCGTGTACTCCGCGAGGACGGGGAGCATGTGCCGGACCATCGGGTCGAACATCTCCCGGCCGGTCGCCCGTGCACTGGGCGTGGCGGCGAGCTCCACCTGACGACGATCCGCGTGTGAGGGCCGGCGCTCGAGGTGCCCGGAGCGCTCGAGGCGGTCCAGCACGGACGTCATCGCCGCCGAGCTGAGCACGAGCCGCTCGCGCAGCGCGCCGGGGGTCGCCGTCGTGCCCTCCCGCTCCGCCTCCACCACGGCGTTGAGCGCGTGGATGTCGTTGCGCGCCAGTCCGTGCTGGCGGCGCACCGTCTCGGCGTAGCGCTCTGCCTCGTTGGTGAACTTCTGCAGGAGGAAGAGCAGCTCGAAGCCCGGGGCGCCGCGCATCTGGTCGCGCCCCTGGCCGGGCTCGGCGCCCGTCCCTGGGCGGGCGGCTTCGGGGGGCCCGGCGGACTCGGAGTGGTCGTGCACGTCGGACATTCTAGGCTCGCCCCCTCGCCGCAGCCTCGAACGCGCCGGCGTCCTTGGCCTCCCGGTACGCCTCGAGCGCGGCGGCGCGGCTCTGGGCCAGGTCCACGCACTGCTCGGGGTATCCGTCCGTGCCGAGCTCCGGGATCCACGCACGGGCGTACTCGCCGTCGGGATCGAACTTCTTCGCCTGCGCCTCAGGGTTGAAGATGCGGAAGAACGGCGAGGCGTCCGCCCCGGAGCCCGCCACCCACTGCCAGTTGAACGGGTTGCTGGCGGCGTCCGCGTCCACGAGAGTGTCCCAGAACCACTCCTCCCCGGCGCGCCAGTGGATGCCGAGGTTCTTCACGAGCAGGCTCGCCGAGACCATCCGCACCCGATTGTGCATCCAGCCCGTGGCCCACAGTTCGCGCTGCCCCGCATCCACGATCGGGAACCCCGTGCGCCCCCGCTGCCACGCGGCCAGGAGCGCGCGGGCGTCCCCGTCGTCGTCGGCGCCGCCCGCCCTGCTGTCTCCGCCGTCGGCTCGATGCCACGGGTACGCGTCGAACTCGGGGCGGAGGTTCGCGGTGCCCAGGTCCGGGCGGTGGTAGAGCGTGTGCCACGCGAACTCGCGCCAGCCGAGCTCGGAGGCGAAGACCGCGCTGCCCTCGGGCGCGTCCCGCCGGTGCCCGGCCACGGCGTGCCACACCTGGAACGGGCTCACGTGGCCCCAGCGCAGGTACGGGGAGAGGCGGCTCGTGCCCCCGCGGGCGGGGAGGTCCCGGGTGTCCGGGTAGGCAGCGAGCCCAGCGGGCCCAGTCGGGGCGCCGCGGCCCGAGCGGGCCCCAACGAATTCCTCGAGCAGCCGGTGGCCCGCGGCCTCGCCCGGCTCCCACGCCTCGGCGAGCGGGCCCGACCAGTCGGGCCGGGTGGGCAGGAGGCCCCAGTCGGCGAGGTCATCGGACTCCAGGGCGGCCTGGATGCCGCGGGGCGACTCCTGGCCGCGCGGTGCAGGCAGGGGATTGCGGTGGTCCCGGCCGGAGAGCTCGCGCCAGAACGGGGTGAACACCCTGTAGTGCGTGCCCTGCCGGGTGGCCAGCTCCCACGGCTCGTGCAGGAGGGAGGCGTGGAAGCTCTCGGCCGTGCGTCCGGCCGCGCGGACCGCGGCCTTCACGGCGGAATCGGCGTCCCGCTCCGGCCCGCCGTAGCGGCGGTTCCACGCCACATGGCCGGCACCGCAGTCCTCGGCGGCCTGGGGCACGACGGCGGCTGCCGGGCCCCTGCGGAGCACGAGGGGCACGTTGAGGTGCTTCAGGGACGCCGCGAGGTCCACGAGCGCGTGGTGCAGCCACCACCGCGCGGCCCCGCCGAGGGGGCGGATGCCGGGCGAGTCCTGGTCCAGGACGTAGAGCGCCACCGTGGGCCCGTGCGCGAGGGCCGCGCGCAGTGCGGGGTTGTCCGCCACGCGGAGGTCGTCGCGGAACCATACGAGGGAAGGGTGCTGGGTCATTGCTCCATCCAGATCCAGATCAGCAGCAGGGTCACGGCGAAGCCCGTCGCGTAGTTGAGCCACAGGAAGCGCCGCCAGCCCGCCCGGGTGCGCGCCGCGTCGTCGTCCGTCACGCCCCAGAACACGGCCGCGTTGACCGCGTACGGGAGCGCGAGCAGGCCCGCGAGCAGCCCGGGAGCCGGGCCCGTGCCCGCTCCCGCAGCCGCAGCCGTGGATGCCCCGACGGGCATAGGTTCCCCCGTCCCCATGAATGCCGCTCCGGGCATGAATCCACTGGCGGCGACGAGCGCGCCCGCCGCGAGGTAGCCGAGGACGGCGGAGCGAACCGTGGCGCGCGCCCCGACGAGGGTCGCCACCGAGCCGATCCCGGCCTCCCGGTCCGGCCCGATGTCCTGCACTGCGCCGAACGCGTGGCTCGCCATGCCCCACAGGAAGAACGCGCCGAGGATCGCCACGGCGGCCGGTGTCAGTCCCGTACCCGCAAGCGCCAGCCCGTACACGGCGGGCGAGACGAAGTGCGTGCTCGAGGTCGCCGAGTCCAGCACCGCGCGCTCCTTGAAGCGAAGCCCCGGCACGCTGTACGCGGCCACGGCGAAGAGGGAGACCGCGAGCACCGCCCAGCTCGCCGGGCCGCCGCCCAGCACGAGCAGCGCCACGAACGGCACGCAGCCGCCCCACGCCGCCCACAGCGCCGGGCGGTGCAGGGGCGGCGGGAGCACGGCACCCTCGGCGCCGCCCTTGCGCGGGTTGAGCACGTCGGAGGCGTAGTCGAAGACGTCGTTGGTGCCGTACATCGCGAGGTTGTAGGGAACCAGGAAGAACAGGGTCCCCACCGCGAGCCGCCAGTCCACCCCGCCGCCGGCCAGGAGGTAGGCCGCCGCGAACGGGTACGCCGTGTTGACCCACGAGACCGGACGAGAGGAGACGAGCAGCGCACGCAGGAACCCCTCGCGCCCGCGCAGCCGCGTCCAGAGTGCCGGCACGAGGACGGCCGCCGCGAGCGGGTAGCCGAAGTCCTCGACCGGGGCCAGCCCCACCGCCGTCCCCGTGAGCGACTCCGGCGCGTAGGAGAAGAGGCCCGCGGCGATCATGAGGTTGTCGAAGACGGCGGTGAGCACGAGCAGTGCCGCGGCGGCCGCAAGGAGCGGCATGGTGGCCGGGCGGCGCGCCTTCCGGGAGGCAGCGAGCACGACGGCGATCCCTCCTGCCGCGGCCAGGAAGGCGAGGTCGAGGGCCAGGTACGTCATGGCCCGGCCACCCGGTCTGGTTCCGCGGCGCGAGCCGGGCCTGGGTTCTGGCCCGCTCGGCCGCGCCCTTCAAGGATCCGGGCGGCACCGGCGTAGAGGGCCAGGGCCGTGTAGGAGAAGAAGGCCAGGAACACGGGCTCCTCGAGCGGGAGCTCGGGGGCGAGCATGATCCCCGAGGCCCACACCGAGGTCCCCGCCCGGAAGATGCCCGCGGCGATCGCCGCGACATCCCACGCGAGGAAGAATGCCGTGCCCGCCGCGACCGCGAGGGCCGTGGCGAGCGGGGCGCGCCAGAACGCGAGCCGGAACCGCGCGTCCAGGGCGGCCACCCCTGCGGCGGCGGCGAGGATCGCCACAAGGTAGGTCATGCATGCCCTCCGCCCGCCACGCGGACAGGCTCCGGCGCCCCGGCTCCGCCCGCCACGCGGACAGGCTCCGGCGCCCCGGCTCCGTCTGGGTTCGCCGACGTGGCCCCGGGTGCTTGGGACGTGACCCCAGGTCCTTGGAAGGTGACCCCGCGTCCTTGGGAGGTGACCCCGCGTCCTTGGAAGGTGACCCCGCGTCCTTGGAAGGTGACCCCAGGTCCTTGGGACGTGACCCCGGGTCCTTGGGAGGTGACCCCGGGTGCTTGGGGGGCGGCGAGGGGCGGACCCAAGGGGCCCGGCCGGGCGTCCCCGCGGACGCGCTTGAGCACGAGCTCTGCACTGATGAGGCACATGGGCACCCCGATCCCGGGCCGCACGGACGCCCCGGCGTAGAGGAGCCCCTCCACCTTCGGGCTCGCGTTGCCCGGCCGGAACGCGGCGCTCTGGGCGAGGGTGTGCGCGAGGCCGAGGGCCCCGCCGCGCCACGCGTTGACGTCCTCGGCGAAGTCGGCCGGGCCCCACGTGCGGCGCACGGCGATCCGCTCCGCGAGGTCCGGCACCCCGGCCCACGCGGCCACCTGCCGCACCGCCGCATCGGCGATCGCCTCGACGGCGGGAGAGCCCGCGCCGTCGTGCCCCCCGCGGCCCCACTCCGGCGCGGCGGCGGAGGGCACGAGGACGAACAGGCTCTCGTCCCCGAGCGGGGCCACGCCCGGGTCGGTCGCGCTCGTGCGGGAGACGTACACGGACGTGGTCTCCCCGGGCGCGCGTCCCTGCCCGATCCGGCCGAACCCGTCCCGCCAGTCGCTGGCGAAGAAGAGGCTGTGGTGGGCCAGCTCGGGCAGCCGGCCGCGCACGCCGAGGCACGCGAGGACCGCGCCGGGGCCGGGGTCGCGGCGCGCCCAGGCCCGCTCGGGGTGGGCCTGCAGCTCCTCGGGCAGCAGCGCCGTCTCGAGGTGGTGCAGGTCCGCCGCGCCGACGACGACGGAGGCGCCCGCGCGGTGCTCGCGGCCGGCGTCGTCGGTCCACACCACGCCCTCCACCCGCGGGCGCCCAGCTGCGGGGCCCGTGACGATCCGCGTGGCCCGCGCCCCGGTGTGGATCTGCGCGCCGGCGGCGCGGGCGAGCCGCTCCATGGCATCGACGAGCGCGGCGAACCCGCCCTCGGGGTAGAGGACGCCCTGGGCGAGGTCAAGGTGGCTCATGAGCTGGTACAGCGCGGGCGCACGGTACGGGGTGGTGCCGAGGAACACGGCCGGGTAGCCGAGGATCTGCCGCTGCCTCGGGTCCCCGAACCGCTGGGCCACGCGGCCATGCAGGGACTGCGCGAGGAGTGCGGCCAGGCGCGCGGCCCGGCCGAGCACCTCGGGGTGTGCCAGCCCGCGCAGCGAGCCGAAGTCGTTGTAGAGGAAGTGCCGCAGCGCCACCGAATAGGCGTCCTCCGCCTCGTCCAGGTACGCCGCGAGCGCGGCGCCGGAGCCGGGGTCGAGGGACTCGAAGAGCGCCACCGCGCCCTCGCGGCCGGCGGGCACGTCCACGGGGGCGGGCTGCCCCTCGAAGAACACCCGGTACGCGGGGTCCAGGGAGGTGAGCCGCAGCTGCTCGCCGGCGCTCGTGCCCATGAGCCGGAACCAGTGGTCGATCACCTCCGGCATGAGGTACCACGAGGGCCCGGTGTCGAACCTGAACCCGCCCGACTCCCAGCGCCCGGCGCGCCCGCCCAGGGCGTGGTTCTGCTCGAGCAGCTGCACGGCGTGCCCGTCCCGGGCCAGCAGGCCCGCGGTGGCGAGTCCGGCGATCCCGCCTCCGATCACGACGACGGCGCGCGGCTGGCGGCGTGCGGGGCGCCGCGCCCGCTGGGGGCGGTTCACGCGGCCCGCCGCTCGGGCAGCGCCGGCGAGGGACCGGCGTCGTGCGCGAAGGCCGGGCCCAGGCCCAGGAGGACGGCGGCGGCGAGCCGGAGCTTGGCCAGCGCGGGGACGCGCACGCGGGTCGTGACGAGGACCTCGGCGGGGCACGCCTCGATCCGGTCCGCGAGCTCGGCGAAGAGGGAGTGCGCGAGCGCCACGGCGCGGCGGGACGAGGCGGGGAGGCGGCGCAGGCCCGGCAGCGCGGCGTCGAGGTCCGCGCGCAGGTCGGCCAGGAGGCGAGTCTTCTCGGCCTCGGTCACGTGCAGCGGGTCCACGCCCGGGAAGTAGGCCCGGCCCAGCTCCTGGCCGTCCTGCCGGAGGTCGCGCAGGAAGTTGACCTTCTGGAACGCGGCGCCGAGGCGGCGGGCGGACTCCTCGAGCACCGCGCGCTCGGCCGGGAGCACGCCCACCCCGGCGAGGAACACCTTCAGGCACATGAGCCCCACCACCTCGGCCGAGCCGTGGATGTACACGCCGAGGGAGTCCTCGGTGTGGCCGCCGGGGTCGCAGTCGCGGCGCATCGAGGCGAAGAACGGGCCGGTCAGCTCGGGACCGATCCCGGCCCGCCGCGCCGTGCCGGCGAACGCGTGGACCACGGGGTTGGTGCTGTAGCCGAGGCCGATCGCGGCGAGGGTCTCGTCCTCGAGCCGCGCGAGCTGGTCGAGGACCGCCTCCGTGCCGAGCCCTGCCTCCGCGGCCGCGCCGTCCACGGCCTCGTCCGCGATCCGCACGAGGGCGTAGACGTTCTCGATGTCCCGCCGCTGCGGCGGCGCGAGCAGCCGGCACGCGAGCCCGAACGAGGTGGAGTAGCGGCGGATCACCACGGCGGCGCCTGCCTCGGCAGCGTCCGTGTACCGCGCCAGGGGCGTCTGCGCGGCTGCCGTCTGGGCGGTCATGTCAGTGGTCCCGGTGGAGCACGTGGTTGCAGATCCGGGTCAGCTCGGAGCGCAGGGCGGGCGGGAGCTCGCGTCGGCGGGCCTCGTCGAGCGCCTCGGTGACCATCGCGTGGGCGAGGGAGAGCGCGTACTCGTCCGCGCCGGCGTCGTGCAGCACCTCGCGCATCCTGTCCACGCGGTCGACGCCGTCCGCCTCCTCGTGCGCGCCCGCCGCCCCGGCGGCGTTCCCGGCACGCCCGGACGTGCCGCCCTGCCCGGCCGCGAGGTGGCGGGCCACCTCGGGGTGGTTCCGGGCGTAGGCCGTGAGGACCGTGAGCTTGCCCTCGCGCAGGTCGGAGGTGACGGGCTTGCCGGTCTGGCGCTCGTCCCCGAAGGTGCCGAGCACGTCGTCGATCACCTGATAGGCGGCACCGATGAGCATCCCCACCCGCGCAGCGTCCTCGCACTGCGGCTCGGGGGCGCCGGCGAGCATCGCGCCGAGGCGCAGGGGGGCGGCGAATGAGTAGGCGGCCGTCTTGAGCTGCTCCATCTCGAGCACGTCCTCGAGCGTGTTCCCCGTGCTGTGGGCCATGAGCACGTCGTCCAGCTCGCCCGCCGCGGCGTCGGAGACCGCGGCGTGGACCACGTCCGCGATCCGGGCCCCGAGCTCGGGGTCCTCGGAGGCGCCCTGGGCGAGCCGGAGGGATCCTGCGAGGAGGAGGTCGCCCGCGATCACGGCGACCGAGGCGCCGAGGTGGCGGGCCTCGTCGTCCGGCAGGCCCCGCCCGAGGGCGTCCTCGCGGTAGAGGCCGGCGACATTGGGGCGGCCTCGGCGGAGGAAGTCGCGGTCGATCACGTCGTCGTGCACCACGAGCGCGCCGTGGAGCAGCTCCACCGAGGCGCCCAGCAGCGCGCACGCGGACTCGTCGCGGCCCCCGTACGCGCCGTAGGCGAGGGCGAGGAGCTGGGGCCGGAGCCGCTTGCCGCCCTCGAGCCCCTGGCCGATGCGGTCCCACAGGACCGCGAGGCTCGCTGTGGGCGCGCCGGCGCGCGAGGACTCCACCCACTCCGCGATGGCGTGCTCGGTGGCGGGGCGGACATCGTCCCACCCCAAGGGGCCGTCCAGGAGGCCGCCGAGGGGACCGGCAGGGGCGCCGTCCGGGCCGGGCCGGGCCCCCGCTGCTGTCGTGACCGTTCGCATTGGCTCTCCTCGGGCGCGATTCTGGGGCATCGTTGATATCTCGATTGTCGAGAAATATGATCTTCGAGAAACATGATTCTGGAGAAAGGGTCCTGTGTAAAGGCCCCTCCTCCACCGGCCGAGGGGACACCATGGCGACCATGCACAGCACCGCCCACCGCACTGCCGGCCCGGGATGGTGGCCCGCCGCGCTCACGGCCGCGTCCGCCCTCGCCGCGCTGGCCCTCGCCGCGCTCGGCAGCGGCGCCTTCGGCGGCACGCCCGTGCAGGACGCCGCGGGGGGCTACCTCTCGGCCACCGCCACCCCCCTCTCCCCCGCCACGCGGGCCTTCTCGATCTGGAGCGTCATCTACGCCGGCCTGCTCGCGTACGCGGTGTGGCAGCTGCTCCCCGCCGCCCGCCTCAGCCCGCGCCAGCGCGCCGTCCGGCCCTGGGCGGCGGCCTCGATGCTGCTCAACGCCGCGTGGCTGTGGGCCTCCCAGGCCGGGTCCCTCCCGCTCACCCTCATGGTGATGCTCGTGCTCCTCGCCGTGCTCTGCCGGCTGTTCGCCCTGCTCCTGGCCACACCTCCGGCGAGCCGGACCGAGCTGGTGCTCGCCGACGGCACGTTCGGCCTGTACCTGGGCTGGATCAGCGTCGCGACCGCGGCCAACACGGCGGCCGCGGCCGCTGCCGCGCTCGGCATCCGGCCCGGCGAACCCAGCCCGGCGCTCCCCGCAGGCATCCCTGCGGAGCCCGCCGCCGTCGTCGTGCTCGCCGTCGGCGCCGCAGTGGGAGTGGCCCTCGCGCTCACGGGCCGCGCGGCGCCGCTGCTCTCGATCGCGTGGGGCCTCGCGTGGATCGGGGTGGGGCGCCTGGCCGGCGAGCCGGCGATGCCCACCGTGGGCGCGGCCGCGTTCGCCGCCGCCGCCGTGGTGCTCGCCGCGGGCCTCGCCGTGCGCCTCCGCGGCGGACGCGCCCCGCTCGCGCACGGCCCCCGGAAGACCACGGCGGGGACGACGGCGTGAGCCGGCTCATCGCCGTCGCCGGCGCCACCGGGTACATCGGCGGGAGGCTCGTGCCCCGCCTCCTCGCCGAGGGGAACCGCGTGCGCGTGCTCACCCGGGACCCGTCCAGGCTGCGGGACCTCCCGTGGGGCGCCGACGTCGAGGCCGTCACGGGCAGCCTCGAGGACCCTGCCGCCGCCACAGCGCTGTGCGAGGGGGCCGGCGTCGTGTACTACCTCGTGCACTCGATGGGCGGAACGGGCCGGGACGACTTCCGGGAGCGCGAGCGGGCGTGCGCCGAGAACACCGCGCGGGCCGCGGAGGCCGCGGGCGTGGGCCGGATCGTGTACCTGAGCGGGCTCAACCCCGGCAGGGGCCTGAGCCGGCACCTCGCCTCCCGCGCCGAGGTGGGGCGGATCCTCCTCGGCTCCGGGGTGCCCACGGCCGTGCTGCAGGCGGGACTCGTCATCGGGTCCGGGTCGGCGAGCTTCGAGATGGTCCGGCACCTCACCGACGTGCTGCCGGTCATGCCCGCCCCGCGCTGGGTGCTCAACCGGGTCCAGCCCATCGCGGTGCGGGACGCCCTGCACTACCTCGAGGCCGCCGCGGACCTGCCCGCCCACGTCAACCGGACCTTCGACATCGGCGGTCCGGACGTGCTCACGTACGCCGCGATGATGCGCGGGTACGCCCGCGCCGCCGGGCTGCGGGAGCCCGCAATCCTCGCCCTGCCCGTGCTGACCCCGTGGCTCGCGGCGCAGTGGGTCAACCTCGTCACCCCTATCCCCCGCGCCCTGGCCGTGCCGCTCGTGGAGTCCCTCCAGAACGACTGCGTGGTGCAGGAGCACGGCATCGCGGCGTACATCCGCGAGCCCGAGGGCGGACTGACCTCCTATGAGGCCGCGGTGCGGCTCGCGCTCGGGAAGATCGAGCGCGGGGAGGTCGAGACGACCTGGGCGGGCTCCTCCGCCCTCGGCGCCCCGAGCGATCCGCTCCCGAGCGACCCCGCCTGGTCCGGCGCCACCGTGTACACCGACGAGCGCACGGCCGCGAGCCCCGCCGACCCCGCGAGGGTGTGGGACGTGGTCGAGGCGATCGGCGGGGAGAACGGGTGGTACTCGTTCCCGCTCGCGTGGGCCGCGCGCGGATGGATCGACAAGCTCGTGGGCGGGGTGGGGCTGCGGCGCGGCCGGCGGCACCCGCAGCGCCTGCACCTCGGGGACGCGCTGGACTGGTGGCGGGTCGAGGCGCTCGAGCCCGGGCGGCTGCTGCGGCTGCGCGCGGAGATGCGCGTGCCCGGGCGGGCCTGGCTCGAGATGACGGTGGAGCCGGACGGCCCCGGGAGCGTGTACCGGCAGCGGGCCGTCTTCCTGCCGCATGGCCTGGCCGGGCGGCTCTACTGGCTCGCCGTGCTGCCGTTCCACGGGATCGTGTTCAAGGGCATGGCCTCCCGGATCGTCGCCGCAGCCGAGAAGGGGGCAGCCAGCGTGGAGGAAGGGACCCGATGACCACGTTGCGGCGATCCGCCCGCTGGCTCCTGCCCGTGGGCCTCGTGGTGCTGTGGTTCGTCCTCGCGGGCCTCGGCGGGCCGACCTTCGGGAAGCTCTCCTCCGTCTCGAGCAACGACCAGGCCACGTTCCTCCCCGCAAGCGCGGAGTCCACGGAGGTGCGCGCCTGGCAGGAGGAGTTCACGGACTCCCAGGCCATCCCGGCGCTCGTCGTCGTCGAGAAGGCCGCCGGGGAAGACGGCGCGCTCTCCCGGACCGACCTCGCCGCCCTAGCCCCCCTCGCGGCCGAGCTCGGATCCGTGGAGGGCGTCGCCCCCGCCCCGGCCGGGGCGGGTGGCGGCGGGAGCAGCGTGGTGGGCCCCATCCCCTCCGAGGACGGGCGGGCGGTCCAGTTCGTGGTCCCGATCGCTGAGGGGGCCGAGGGCCTGCGCAGCGTCGTCGCCGAGCTGCGGGAGGTGGCCAAGGGTGTCCCCGACGGGTGGACGGCCTGGGTCACGGGCCCCGCCGGAATCACGGCGGACCTCGTCTCCGCGTTCGGCGGGATCGACGGCATCCTGCTGCTCGTCGCCGTCGGGGCGGTGTTCGTGATCCTCCTGCTCGTCTACCGCTCGGCGGTGCTGCCGTTCCTCGTGCTGTTCTCCGCGGTCGGGGCGCTGTGCGCGTCGGTCCTCGCCGTGTACTGGCTCGCCGCCGCGGGGTGGATCACCCTGAGCGGGCAGAGCCAGGGCATCCTGTCCATCCTCGTGATCGGCGCCGCGACCGACTACGCGCTCCTGCTCGTGGCGCGCTTCCGCGAGGCCCTGCACTCTGTGGAGTCCCGCTGGTCCGCCCTGTGGACCGCATGGCGCGGCTCCTTCGAGCCGATCCTCGCCTCTGCCGCCACGGTGATCCTCGCCCTCCTGTGCCTCCTGTTCTCCGACCTCAACTCCAACCGCAGCCTCGGCCCGATCGCCGCGGTCGGCATCGCCTTCTCCCTTCTCTCCGCGCTCACCTTCCTGCCCGCGCTGCTGGTCCTGTTCGGACGCGGCGTCTTCTGGCCGCTCCGCCCCCGGTTCGAGGGCGCGCACGCGCACACGGCGGTCCAGTCAGGGGCGCACGACGGCGCACGCCCGGGCCCGCGGCACTCGGCGGCGCCTGCGCGGGGCAGCGCCGGGACGGCCGGCGGTCCGGGACGTGCAGGAGGTGCCGGAACGGCGGACGCTGCTGGCGCGCGGGGCACTGCCGGGATTCCCGGCCTCGAGGGCGTCCGGGGCCTGTGGCGGGGGGTCGGCACCCTCGTGGCCCGGCGTCCGCGCCTCACGTGGATCGTGGCCCTCGTCCTCCTGGGCGCCGGCCTCGCGGGGCTCCCCCAGCTCAAGGCCCACGGTGTGGAGCAGACCGAACTCGTGCTCACGGCCACCGAGTCGGTGGAGGGCCAGGAGGTCCTCGCCCGCCACTTCGACGCCGGTTCCGGAAGCCCCGTGGTGGTCGTCGCCCGGGAGGATCGCGCCGCGGACGTCCTCGAAGAGGTGCGCGGCACCCCGGGCGTCGCGTCCGCCTCCCTGTACACGGGGGCCGGGTACACAGGTGCCGCACCGTCAGGCCCGGGCCAGCCCCCGGCCGCCGGCGGGGCCGACGTCGCCCCCGGCCCTCCCGCCGTCGTGCGCGAAGGACGCGTGCTCATCAACGCCGTCCTGGACTACCAGGCGGACTCTGCGGAGGCCGAGCAGGTGGTCAAGGAGCTCCGCGGCGCGCTCGATGCGGCGGACCCCGAGGCACTCGTGGGCGGGGTGACCGCGATCGCCCTCGACACGAACGAGACCGCCCAGGCGGACCTGGTGAAGATCATCCCGCTCGTGCTCGGCGTGATCCTCGTGGTCCTCATGCTCCTGCTGCGGTCCGTGCTCGCGCCCGTGCTGCTCATCGCCTCGGTGGTGGTCTCCTACGGCGCGGCGCTGGGCGTCTCTGCGCTCGTGTTCAACCACGTGCTCGGGTTCCCCGGCGCGGACGCGTCGGTGCCGCTGTTCGGCTTCGTGTTCCTCGTGGCCCTCGGGGTGGACTACAACATCTTCCTCATGACCCGCGTGCGCGAGGAGTCCCTGAAGATCGGCACGCGGCCGGGGATCCTGCGCGGGCTCGCGCTCACCGGCGGGGTCATCACGTCCGCCGGGATCGTGCTCGCGGCGACCTTCGCCGCGCTCGGCGTCATCCCCATCCTGTTCCTGGTCCAGCTCGCGTTCATCGTCGCGTTCGGGGTGCTGCTGGACACCGTGGTGGTGCGGTCGCTGCTCGTCCCGGCACTCGCGTACGACGCCGGGCCGGCCATCTGGTGGCCGTCCCGCCTCGCGCGGGGGTCCCGGTCGCGGGATGAAGATCGGGAAGGCGCGAAGGTGCCGGCATAAGGCCTGCCCGCCATCTGCCCGTACAAGCCGTGCGGAGCATTCAGCCCTGGTGGAGGTCTGCCGACGAGATCGGCTTGGGCGGATGGCCGGCTTCCTTGGTGAGGCGGTCGCGGGCGTTGTGTTCGACCAGAACCGGGACGTAGTCCCGAATGGGTCCGGTCATCTGGGCTGCTGCCTCGCTCACGGCCGAGGCGACGGCTTCGTCGTCGAGCTCGGGGAACCGGCCGGTCAGGCGGGACGTGACCCCGTCCAGAGCATCGGCTTCACTCTCGTGCATCCCCCAATCTTCCTCTCGTCGCGCCCGATCGCAACCCCGGATGCTCGCGACCACGTCCCGCCCCCGGCGCCGCCGTGACGCCGATGCTGGTGCACAAGACCGCATAACTCGAGACCGCGCGGAGCCGCGCACCGTCACACTGCGCCCGCGCGCTCGAAGGCGCGGCATGAGGAGCGCATGGTTACCATGCGGCCATGACTCTCGAGCGCTGGAGCCGTTTGTCCGAGTGGCCTCTGGTGGTGGCTGCGCTCCTTTTCCTGATGGCCTACTCGGTCCAGGTCGTCGCAGCCCCCAGTGGGGCGCAACTGGATTGGACCGAGGCCATTGTGTGGATCACGTGGGCAGTCTTCTTCGCCGACTATGCGGTCAAGCTGGCCCTCGCGCAGTCCCGGGCGCGCTGGTTCATGCGCAACCTGCACGAGCTGGCCATCCTCGCACTCCCCGCATTGCGGCCGCTGCGACTTCTCCGGCTCGTTCTGCTCCTGCGGGTCATGCACCGGACGGCAGGGAGCCGGCTGCGGGGCCGCATCGCCACGTTTGTCGCCGGAGCCGCTGTCATCCTGGCCTACTGCGGAGCCCTTGCGGTCCTGGATGCCGAGCAGAACGCTGAAGGAGCCAACATCACCTCCTTCGGAGACGCACTCTGGTGGGCCTTGGCCACTATCACCACGGTCGGATACGGCGATCACTACCCTGTCACCGTTGTCGGCCGGTTGGTCGCCGCTGGGCTCATGCTGTCGGGGATCGCTGTGCTGGGCGCCGTCACAGCCTCGATGGCCTCATGGCTCGTGGAGGCGGTGAGCCGGGAGACGGCAGCGGTCGTCGAGACCGGCAACGAGGAGATCGAGCACACCATGGCGCGCCTCACCGCCCACGTCGCCCGCCTCGAAGCCGAACTGGCCGAGAGGAATGGAAGCGGCGCCAGCGGATGACGGCTAGTGGGAGATCCTGTCGAGCAGCTTCGGCTGGGCGAGGTCTGCCCGGATGACCTTCCGCAGGACATCCGTGCTTGTTGCCGTCCCCGTCCTCTTCTTCACTTCTCGTCGGATGACGTCCAGCACGGGCTCGGAGAGGACGACCTCGAGCAGGAGCTCAGGCGCCGTGGCGGCACTGTGCCGCCACACGTCCTCGATCTGCCGGCGCTTGAGGGACTCATGGTGCAGGTAGAAGAGCCGTGATGCCTTGGTCTCGGCGGGCTCGGGACCGAGCAGGTCCACCTCGAGGGCGAGATCCACAACGATGGGAAGCCCGCCCGTGAGGTGGTAGACCTGCCAGATCTGACCGTTGGTGAGGACCATCCATTCGATGCCCTCATTCACCGCGTACATCTGCACCTGCCGCAGATGGCGCTCGTTGAGCTTCTGGCTGACGCGCTTCACCTCGATGAAGGCCACAAGCTGACGGTCGATGCGCACGCCGTAGTCTGCGAAATCCTGACGGACCATGTACTCCGTTGTCAGGTCCGCGTACTTGTCGTATCCAAGCCCCTCGCAGAGGAGATCGGTGATCAGGAGGCGGGTGTCCCCTTCGTTCGCATCGCGCTCCAGCAGCTCGCGCAAGGGACCGGCGAATTTCCGCACGGCGGCCAGAGTCTGCTCGCGCGCAGCTTCCTCCCAGCGAGGGATCTTCAGACGGGGTTTCACAGAGCCTGACTTTGTGGAGCCATCATCCTCAAGGGGCTGCGCCGCGCGGTGGGGCTCGCCGTTCTCAGCGCCAACAACCGCGGGGTGCGCGCGCTCCTCCTCGCCCGACGGCGCATCTTCCGCAAGGAGGGCTGCCGTACCGATCGCTTCCTCAGGGGACGGCTCCTGTCCAGCTGTCGTCACGGTCCCTCCGCCTTCGTCCCGCTCCGCGGCCGGCGACAGCGCAACAGGAACGGCGAGTTCTTCCGGGAGCTGCGAGTATGGGTCGACGACTCCCATGGAGGCTTGGGCCATGATCCAGCGGATGGTCTCAGCCCAGGACTTCACAGCGACGTGCTCAGCTCCCGGAGCCTCGACAGATCTGGTCACGGCAAGCACTTCCAGCACCTCGACTGTTGGCACTTCATGCCCGGCCGCCGCGGCGGCCTCTGCCCACCGCACCAACGCCGAGTACCGCGCTGAAGCCTTCGCCTCCATTGGATCCCCCAGTTCCAGCGGCTCCCTCGACCGCTCTGTGCAGACTCTAGCCAAGGCTCGGCGCTGGTGGGGAGGGTCCGGCGGCGCACGTCCGCGTCCAGTCCTGCGCCAATCCTGCGCGGAACACTAGTGCAAACGCGTGATTTCGGCGTGACAATGTCCCCAACGGGGCAATAGACCCGCAGGGGCGCGGAAGCGGCCCTCCCAAGAAGAGACGATGCAGTGCAACAAGGTCGGGGGACCTGCATGAGAGTCCTTGTAGCGGACGGCGATCCCGCATCGCTCCGCGCCCTCCGGTCCGCCATGGAGAGCGCCGGGCACGAATGCGCCACAGCGCGCGACGGAGATTCAGCCTGGGAGGCCTTCCTCGCGCAGTCCCCGCAGGTCGTCCTCGTGGCGGACGACCTCCCGCCCACGCAGGATGGACCTGACGGCGCCCCTGCACGGGACAGCAGCCCCGGAGAGGGCTACGGCCTCGCGCTGTGCCGCAGGATCCGCGCCCATGCGTCCTCCGGCCGGGCCTACGTCCTCGTCCTCGCCTCCCGCCCGGACGAGGACGAGCTGGCGGGGCTGCGGGCCGGCGCGGACGACTGCCTCACGAAGCCCGTCGACGCCGCGGCAATCCACAGCCGCCTCATGGTCGCGCACCGGGTCACGGCCCTGCACGCGGAGCTCTCGCGCTACCGGTCCGCCCTCTCGGACCGTGTCCGGACCGATCCCCTCACTGCGCTGAGCACGAGGCTCCGGCTGAGCGAGGACCTCTCGGTCCTGCTGGACCGCGGCCAGCGCTACGGCGAGCGCTTCGCGGTGGCGCTGTGCAGCGTCGACGGCTACGAGGACTACCGCGTGCGGACGGGCGAGGCGGCCGGGGACCGGGCCGTGCAGGCCGTGGCGCGGACCCTGACCGAGACCGTGCGCAGGAGCGACCTCGTGTACCGGTTCGGCGGCGCCGAGTTCGCCGTCGTGCTCCCCCAGCAGGCGTGGGCGGGGGCACTCGCGGCGATGGAACGCGTGCGGCGCAGCGTGCAGGCGCTGGGAATCGAGGACTCCGCCAGCCCGGACAGCGTGCTCACCCTGAGCGTTGGCATCTCCGTCTTCAGCCCCGCACGGCCCATCAGCGCGGAGGATCTCGTCGCAGAAGCCGACCAGGCCCACTCGCGTGCCCGGTCCGGCGGGACCAACAGCGTGGTCCTCGCCGAGCCGGACCAGAAGGTGGCCGCGAACGAGTGGTAGGGCGCGGACTCGAAGTGCTGGAGGGCCTGCCGGCCGCCGACTACGCTGAGCCACAACGCTCGGCGGGGAAGGACGCATGTGGAACCAGTGGAGATCCCAGGCGGCAAGGGGCGGATCGCCCTCCGCGCAGACGGAATCCTGCACCTCCAGTGGGACCAGCGCATCGTCGTGGAGGGCGCCGACGCGAGGGCGGCCATGGCCAAGGTCAACGAGATCTGCCAGGGCGCCCCGCATCCCATGCTCGTGGACATGGCGACCACGAGGTCCGTCACGCGCGAGGGACGGGCTGTCTTCTCCATCCCCTGCGACGCCTCCCGGATCGCCCTTCTCGGGTCCAGCCCGGTGGACCGGGTGATCGCGAACTTCTTCCTGGGAGTCCACACGCCGCCCTGCCCCACGCGGTTCTTCACCTCGCGCTCCGAGGCCACGGCCTGGCTCCTGGACGGGGCGGATGGAACCGGCGGCTGATGCGCCGGGCCCCCCGCCGGACCCTCGGCTGCAGGCGCTCGTCGACGCGATCCTGGTGCTCGCCTCGGGGGACCTGAGCGCGCGGGTGGAGCCCTCGGACGCCGGCGACGAGCTCGACGCCGTCATCACGGGCGTGAACCTCCTCGCCGAGGAGCTCGACCATGTCTACGCCGAGCTCGAGGACCGCGTCGAGGAGCGGACGGCGATGCTGCGGCGGACACAGGCCGAGCTCGAGGAGCTCGCCGTCACCGACGTGCTGACGGGCCTCCCCAACCGCTCTGCGCTCAAGGACACTGCGGTCCGCACCACCCGCGCGACCCACACGACCGCGGTCATCATGGTGGATCTGGACTCGTTCAAGGAGATCAACGACACCCTCGGGCACGACACCGGCGACCGCGTGCTCGTGGAGGTCTCGCGGAGGCTGCGCTCGACCGTCCGGGGGAGCGACGTCGTCGCCCGTCTGGGGGGCGACGAGTTCGCGATCCTCATCCGGGACACCACCGAGCAGGAGGCGATGCAGGTGGCCCGGCGCGCGCTCGAGTCGCTCCAGGACAACGTGTCGGTGGGCGGCGGTTCGGTGCGCGCCACCGCGAGCATCGGCGTGAGCGTGGGCCCTCCCGACTGGCCGCAACGCCTCCGCGATGCGGACATCGCGATGTACGAGGCCAAGTCGCGCGGCCGGAACAACGTGCAGGTGTTCAGGCCCGCCATGCTCGCCGCGACCACAGAGCGGGCCCGGACCGCGGCCGAACTGCGCACCGCGCTGCAGAACGCCGAGCTGGAGCTCGTGTACCAGCCGATCATCGCCCTCGCCACGGGCGAGGCGATCGGGGTCGAGGCGCTCGTGCGCTGGAACCACCCCACGCGGGGCGTCGTGATGCCCGGCGCCTTCATCCCCATCGCCGAGGAGATGGGCCTCATCGTGGACCTCGGCCGCTCGGTCCTCGAGCAGGCGATCGCCCAGATGCGGGCCTGGATGGACGAGGCCCCCCAACTGCCTGCGTTCACCGTGCACGTGAACCTCTCGGCAACCGAGCTGCGCCGACCGGGCCTCGACCGGGACATCCGCACGTGCCTCGATGCGCATGGGGTGGACCCGAGCCGTCTGGTCCTCGAGATCACCGAGACGGTGCTCATGACGCGCGGCAGCGAGGAGGCGCGGGTGCTGCGCCGCCTGCGGAGGCTCGGGATCCAGCTGCAGATCGACGACTTCGGCACGGGATACTCGTCCATCAGCTACCTCCGCGACCTTCCGGCCCAGACGGTCAAGGTGGACCAGTCCCTCATCAGCACAATCGACTCGGATGCCGCGCAGGCCCAGTTCGTCGAGGCGGTCCTGCACCTCATCACCTCCGCCGGGCTCAGCGCCGTCGTCGAGGGTGTCGAGACCGCGCGGCAGGCGGAGCTGCTCCGGCGCATGGACTGCGCCTACGCACAGGGCTACTTCTTCAGCCGGCCGGTTGCCCCGGACCGTGTCCTCGGCCTCCTGGCGGGTTTCCCGGCGGCACGCGGCTAGTCTTTGCGCATGCGAAGGCACGCCGGCCGGATCCGGCTCCTGCCGGTGGTCCTCCGGCTGGCCTCGCACGCGCCCCGGAACCGGGCTGACGCATGGGAGCAGTACTGGCGCACGGTCCCGGCCGGCGAAGTCCTCTGGGACGGGTCGCCGAAGGCGGAGGGCGCGCAGTACGAAGAGCTCGTCCGCCGCCACCTCGATCCCGGGCTCCCCGTCCTCGATGTGGGCTGCGGCAACGGGACTTGGACCCGCTGGCTCGCGGAGCGGTTCCCGGAGGCCGTGGGCATCGACCAGTCCGCGAGCGCCGTGGAGCAGGCCGCCCGCGAGGCGTCCGGCGTGCCGAACGCGGCGTTCGGCGTCCTCGATGCCCTTGATGACGGCGCGGGCGGTGCCTTGCGGGAACGGGTGGGCGAGGCCAACGTGTTCGTCCGCGGCGTCTTCCATGTCCTCAGACCCGGTGCGCGGAGGACTCTGGCGGCGAACCTGCGTGAGGCGGTGGGCAGCCGGGGCCGCGTCCTCCTCACGGAGACCAACTTCCGCGGCTCCGGCCTGGCCTACCTCGAGCACCTCGGCGCGACCGCCCGCCACATCCCCGGACCCCTGCGGAAGGCGATCGAGACGCTTCCGCAGCCCGGCCACTTCGGACCGCGCGAGCTGCGCAGGGCCTTCCCGGCCTCGGACTGGACCCTGCTCGAGGAGACCGAGGTCGTCATCGGGACCGTCCCCCTGGCAGAGCCGGGGGTGCCGGGAGTGCCGGCGGAGATCCCGGGCTACTGCGCCGTCCTCGCGGCCCGCTGACCCGCGCGGCGGGCCGTCCGCACCGGACCGGTCAGTCCTCCGTCTGCTTGGCCCAGAGGTTCACGCCGGCCTCGACCGCGTCCCGGTCGATCATCGCGAGCTCCTCCTCGGTCAGGGGCGGGCCGGCGAGCGCGTCGAGATTCGTGTCGAGCTGCTCGACGCTCGAGGCGCCGATGACTGCCGAGGTGACGCGCGGGTCCCGCAGCGCCCACTGCAGCGCGAGCTGCGCGAGCTTCTGCCCGCGGGCGGCGGCGATCTCGTTGAGCCGGCGCACGTGGCCGAGGGTACGGTCGTCGAGGTGGTCCGCCTTGATCGTCGACGACGAGCGCGCCGCGCGCGAGTCGGCCGGCACGCCGTCGAGGTAGCGGTCCGTCAGCACGCCCTGGGCGAGCGCGGTGAAGACGATGCAGCCCATGCCCTGCGCGTCGAGCTCGTCGAGGAGGTCTTCTTCGATCCACCGGTTGAGCATCGAGTAGGAGGGCTGGTGGATGAGCAGCGGCGTGCCGAGGTCCCGGGCGATCTGCGCGGCCTCGAGGGTCTTCGCCGCCGAGTACGAGGAGATGCCGACGTAGAGCGCGCGGCCCGAGCGGACGGCCGTGTCGAGGGCCATCATGGTCTCCTCGACGGGCGTCTCGGGATCGAACCGGTGGCTGTAGAAGATGTCCACGTAGTCCAGCCCGAGCCGCTTGAGGGACTGGTCCAGGCTCGCGAGCACGTACTTCCGCGACCCGCCGCCCTGGCCGTACGGGCCAGGCCACATGTCCCAGCCTGCCTTGGTGGAGATGACGAGCTCGTCACGGTAGGGCACGAAGTCGTCGCGCAGGTACCGGCCCATGTTCTCCTCGGCGCGCCCGTACGGCGGGCCGTAGTTGTTGGCGAGGTCGAAGTGGGTCACGCCCCGGTCGAAGGCGCGGCGAAGGATGGCGCGCTGCGTCTCCTCGGGCCGGTCCGTGCCGAAGTTCTGCCACAGGCCCAGCGAGAGCGCGGGCAGCTTGAGCCCGCTGCGGCCCGTGAAGCGGTACTCCATACGCTCGTAGCGGTCATCGGCGGCGGTGTAGGCCATGGTGCTCCTTCGGCAGTGTGCGTACGACGGCGGGGTGCCCGGTCCAGCCTACGGCCCACCGTGCCGGTTCCCCGCCAGAGCGGGAGGCCGCCCGCTCACCCGGGTGGCCCGGCCACCGAGTGCCAGGCGTCGGCGATGAGGGCGGCCCCGAAGACGACGAGGGAGAGCGCGCCAGAGCCCAGCCCGTCCGTGAGCCAGTGGTAGCCGAGGTAGAGCCGGGCTCCCGTCTCCGCCACGATGACGGCGAGCGCGAGGAGCGTGGACATCAGCGCCCTGAGGAGGGTGAAGGCCCGGGAGACGATGAGGTATTCCCCGACGAGCATGAAGTCCGCCGTGGCGGTGATGTGCCCGGACGGGAAGGACGAGGTGGGGTCGTGGCCCAGGAGCATGATCTCCTCAGGCGGCCGGGGCCGGTTCACCACCCGCGTGAGCAGCTGGACGAGGACAAGCCCGAGCAGCATTGCCCCCGCCAGCAGGACCGGCCTCCACGCCCATCTGGCCTTGCGGGCCCACAGCCCGCACACCACCACCACGATCACGGGCATGGCCACGGGCCCGAACACGGTGGCGAGCACCACCGCGAGGACGGTGGCGGCTTCCGAGCGGTGCTCCACGAACCACGCGGTGACTGCCGGATCGAGGCTCGCGAGCCCCGTGGACCCCTGGACGTCCGCGACGATCCTGAGGAAGAGGAAGGCGCCGGCCGCCATGAGGGCTGCGCCTCCTGCGTAGAGCCCGCGGCGGTAGGACGGCGGGATCTCCCATTCCGTCCGGGCCAGCTTGGTGCGCAGCGCCTGCCGGACGCTGCGGCGCCGGTGCCCCTCGACTCCCACCGTCATGACGGCTTCCTCCTGCTTCCGGACGATCGCACGCGCCCCTGTCGATTCCCCTTACCCCGTGGGCCGCACGGACTCACCCGGAGACCAGTCCTCACGGCTCCCCCTGCCCCGGGCCGGGGTTGCTCAGCTGGGCGAGCGGCCCGGTGACCCGGACTGCCCGAGCCGTGCCGGCGAGGGCACGCGCCATGAGGGATGCCGACGGTCCTCCGCCAATGACGAGGGCCACTGTGGCCGTGGTGGCCGGCCCGTCGAGGGCCACGACGCGCGCTCCGGGCGGCGGCGGAAGCGTACGCAGCCAGGACGAAGGGAGGATGCTGGCCCAGCACCCGGTGCCCACGTGCGCCATGAGCGTCACGACCGAGTCGGCCTCGAGCCGCGGCACGGCGCCGAGGCCCCGTGCGGCGAAGGCGTCGTCCACCACCTGCCGCCCCTGCATCCCGGAGCTCAGGAGGCACAGCGGGAGCTCGGCCGCGTCCGCCCAGTCGAGGCGCTCGGGCGGATCGGGGAGCAGGTCGCTGCCGGCCACGAGCACCTGCCGCTCCTCGTAGAGCGGCAGCACCGCGAGGCCCTCGGTATCGAGGCCGTCCGGGTGGACGAGTCCGGCGTCGAGCTCGAAGGCCCGGATCCGCTGCGCGATCTCCGCGGAGCGCAGGCTCGTCTCGAGGCGCACGGACGCGAGCGGGTGGTCCGCGCAGAACGGGTCGCTGAGGAGCGCCACCGTGCCCGCCGCGGCGGGTACGACGCCGAGCCGGAGTTCCCCGGTGAGCCCCGTCCTGAGGGAGGCGGCCTCGTCCTTGAGGGCGTCATGGTCGGCGAGGAGGCGGCGCGCCCGCGCGACCAGCCGTTCGCCCTCGGGCGTGAGCCCCTCGAAGGCGCGGCCCCGGCGCACGAGGGGGACATCGAGCTCGTGCTCGAGCTTGCGGATCGCCTCGGACAGAGTGGGCTGGGAGACGTAGCACGCGGCGGCCGCCCGGGCGAAGTGCTTCTCCCGCGCCAAGGCCACGAAGTACTCGAGTTGGCGGAACAGCATGGGCCATTCCACCACGGCGAGGACCGCCGCCGCCCCTCACGATAGGCCGCGCCGATCATGCGGTCGGAACTTCCGCTTGGACGGCGCCGGGAAAGGTGCGGGACAGTTGCAGGCGATCGACCCCAGGAGAGCCAGTGCCCCAGACCGTCCCGCCCGGCCCCCCATCCCACCGGCCCCCATCCCACCGGCTCCCGTCCCGCAGGGGCGACTGGCAGCACGCGGGGCGCGTTGCGCTCGGGCTCGCCGTCCCGGGCGCGGCGCTCATGCTCGCGGGCCGCCCGGACCTCATCATCTACGCGGTCTTCGGCTCGTTCACCGGCATGTACGGTCGCGGTGAGACGCGTCTGGCCCGTCTGCGCCATCAGGCGTGCGGGGGTGCCGTCATCATGGCCGGCGCCTCGATCGGGATCACCTTAGCGGCGGTAGACGCGGGGCCCTGGGTCCTCGTGGCGTGCGCCTCCCTCTTCGCGGGTGCCGCCGGCGTGGTGGCGGACGGCCTCGGTCTCAGGCCCCAGGGGCCCTTCTTCGCGGTCTTCGCCCTCGGGGCGCTCGCCACGGTCCCCGCGGGCCGTGTCGCGCCGGTGACGGCGGCGCTCCTCTGCGCGGCGACGGCGCTGTTCTCGCTGCTCCTCGGCCTTCTGGGCAGGGCCGACGCGACGGCCCGGCACGGCCCGGACCCTGTGCCGGGCAGGCTCGCGCTGGCGTCGGCACACGCGGTCCGCTACGCCGCCGCGGCGGCGGCGGCCGGTGCCGCCGGGGTCGTGCTAGGCGTGGACCACGCGAACTGGGCGATCGCCTCCGCGATCGTCCCGCTCTCGGCCACCGATCCGGGCCGCCACCTCCGCCCCGGGCTCGCGAGCGTGGCCCGCCGCGGCGCGCACCGCGTCGTGGGGAGCCTGGCCGGCCTCGTGGTGGCGGGAGCGCTGTTCGACGCAGGGGTCGACGGCGGCCCCGCGGCTCTGACGGTGATGGCGCTGCTGTTCCCCACGGAGCTGTTCATGGCGCGCAACTACGGCCTCGCCCTGGGCTTCTTCACGCCCCTCATCCTCATGATGACGCAGCTGGCGGCGCCCTCCGAGCCCCGCTCGCTCGTCGCGTTCAGGGCCGTGGACACGGTGCTCGGGGTGGCCGCCGGGGTGCTCGTCGCGGCACTCGCCTCGGCGCTCGCCTCGGCACAGCAGCGCACGACGCCGAAGCCGGCGTCCCTATACGGCCCCGCCCGGGTGCCGCGCGGCTAGGCCCCGCCGCGGACCTCGACCCAGACGGGCCCCGCGCTCGTCGCCGCGCGCGAGACCGGCGCGAGCGAGCCGTCCTGTCCGATCCTGTAGGCGGTCACGTGGGAGGAGCCCTCGCCCGCCACGAGCAGGAACCGCCCCGAGGGGTCGAGGGCGGCTCCGCAGGGCTGCGCCTCGGTCTCGGTGCGCGAGAGGTACCCGAGCCGGCCGTCCGCACCGACCGCGAAGGCCGCGACCGTGCCCGTGGACCGCTCGGTCGTGTAGAGGAAGCGGCAGTCCGGCGTGAGGCGCAGGTCGGCTGCCCACACGACCCCGGGGCCGGGATCGGGCGTCTCCGCCGAGCGGACCGGGCCCGGCTCGAGCCCGAGGCCCTCCACGGCGGAGACCCGCTCGAGGAGCTCCAGCTCCCCGCTCCCGGCGTCCCGGGCGTAGACCGCGATCTCCCCCGTCCGCTCGTGGACCACATAGGCCCTGTCGCCCGCGGCATTGAGCCGCAGGTACCTCGGACCCGAGCCCGGCGCGGCGGCGACGGACCCACCCGGGGCCGCAGCGCCGTCGTCCGCCTGCGGTGAAGCTTCCAGCGCAGACTCAACCAGAGCCTCCCGGGCGGGGAACCAGCTGAGGCGGTCGTCGCCGAGGGCCGTCGCGTAGAGGAAGCGGCCGTCCGGGCTCACGGCGGCGCAGTGCGTGTTGCGGCCCGTGGCGAAGGTGCGCGCGGGCCCGGCCGAGAGGCCCGGCACCGGCACGAGGTCGAGCCGGCCCTCGCCGTAGGACGCGCTGAACAGGCCGCGCCCGGCCGGGTCCGGCACGATGAAGCAGGACGAGGCCGGCAGCGGGACGTCCTCGCGCACCCTCCCGGCGCCGCGGCCGTCCACGGTGAGCACGACGACTCGCGGCCGGCCCTCGTTGCACGCCGCGTAGAGCGTGGTCCCGGCGGGGGATGCCCCGGGGGATGCCCCGCGGGCTTCCCCGCCAGGCGCGAACGCGAGGGCCGAGGCCCCGCCGAGCCCGTCGACCGTGGCGAGCGGCTCGAGCTGCCCGGTCGTCGGGTCGAGGGCGAGGGTGTCGACGGCGCCGGCTCCCGGGCAGGCGATCGCGAGGAGCGTGCGGGGCTCGGTCATGGCAGGGCCTTCCGTTGTGCGGCTGCTTCCGCCTCAGTGCTACCCCTCCGCGCACGGTGCAACCCCTCCCCCTCCCCACCCCAACCCACCCCAACCCCCCCGCGCTCCCCCTCCCGCTCCCCCTCCCCACGCTCCCTCCCCCGTGCTCCCCCTCCCCGCGAATTGTTGGGTTGAGCAGGGTGGCACGCCCTCGCACCGTGCTCAACCCAACAATTGCGCGGGGGGCGGAGGGGACGGGTGCCGCGACCGGCTACCTCAGCACGCCCGCCGCGCGCACCACGGCCTCGGTCACCTCGTCGAGGCCCGGGGAGTCGAGGGTCCAGGCCTGCCAGTACAGTTCGAGGTCCTCGTTCCAGCCCGCATCCAGCTCCACGAGCTCCCCGTCCGGGTCCTGCAGGTCCGGCACCATCCCCCAACCGAGGCCAGCGTGCACCGCCTCGACGTACTGCACCGAGTCGGGGATGAAGTGCTGGGGCGGCGCTGCGTCCGGTGCCACGCGCGCGAGGAGCGCCAGCTGGTGGCTGTCCTTGCGGTCGTACTGCATGACCGGCGCCGCGGCGAGCGCGGCGGGGGTCGGCCCGTCCGGGAACCAGCGCGCGATGAACTCCGCCGAGGCCTTCGCCCGGTACACCATGGTCCCGAGCGGCCGCACGCGGCAGCCCTGCACCGGCCGCGGGTCCGCGGTCACGGCGCCCACGGCGTCCCCCGAGCGCAGCAGGTCCGCGGTCGCGTGCTCGTCGTCGCGGAGGAGCTCGACGGCGATCCTCCCTCCCAGCCCCACCTCGCGGAGAGCGCGGGGCAGCCACGTGGCGATCGAGTCCGCGTTCGCGACGATGGGGACCCGGAGCCTCTCGGTGAGGGGCCCGCCCGGGCGGGTTCCGGCGTCGTCCGCGTCCTGGGCCCCGCGAAGCGCGAGCAGCGCTTCATCGGCGAGCAGGAGGAGCTGGCGGGCCGAGCGCAGGAGCCGCTCGCCCGCGGGCGTGGGGACCACGGGCTTGAGCCGGCGCACGAGGACGCTGCCCACGCTGCGTTCGAGCGCCTTGATGCGCTGGCTCACCGCGGACGGGGTGATGCGGAGCTCGTAGGCGGCGGCCTCGAAGGTCTCGTGGTCCACCACGGCGGCGAGGGCGCGGAGCTGCTCCAGATCCATGAAGCAATCCTAATGCAGCTGCAGAAAAGGTTAGTTGCCCTTCAGGTCTCGTCTCCGTACCGTCGAGGCATGACCCCCTTCCTGACCGGCTTCGGAGCGAGCCTCGGCCTCATCGTGGCGATCGGCGCGCAGAACGCGTTCGTGCTGCGCCAAGGCATCAAGCGCGTGTGGGTGCTGCCCGTGGTGCTCGTGTGCGCGGCGAGCGATGCGGCGCTCATCTTCGCGGGCGTGGCCGGGATCGGGGCGCTGCTCGAGGCGGCGCCCGGGGTCCTCGAGGTGATCCGCTGGGCGGGCGTGGCGTTCCTCGCCGCCTATGCGGTGTTCGCGGCCAAGCGGGCCGTCCGCCCGGGCGCCCTCACCGCGGCCGAGGCCGGCGGGAACGGGACGCTGCTCTCCGTCCTCGGGACCGTCCTCGCCATCACGTGGCTCAACCCGCACGTCTACCTGGACACGCTCGTGCTGCTCGGGTCGCTCGCCAACGCGCAGGGCGACGGGCGGTGGCTCTTCGGGCTCGGCGCCGTGACCGCGAGCGCGCTGTGGTTCCCGCTCCTCGGCTTCGGGGCCCGCTCGCTCACGGGGTTCTTCGCTCGGCCGGCCTCGTGGCGCGCGCTGGACGGGGGCGTGGCCCTGCTCATGGCGGGCCTCGCGGTCATGCTCGCGTTCGGCGGGTAGCGGCCCGCGCCCCGGCGGCCCGAGACCGTCCACTCGCGGCCCGCACCCCCGCCCCCGGCGGCCCGAGGCCGCGCGCGCCCGCGGCCCGCCGAGCCGAGCTGGAAGTGACAGGCCGCGTGGGGCGCCTGTCCGTACACTCGCTCCCATGTCATGCCGCATCAGCGAACTGGTCCTCAACTGCGCCGATCCCGAACTGCTCGCGGCGTTCTGGAGCGACGTCCTCGGGTATGTGGAGCTGGACAGGGAGGACGGTGCGATCGAGATCGGCCCGCCCGAGGGGTTCGGCGGGCTGCAGCCCACCCTCATCCTGAGCCCCAGCACGGACCCGCGGACCGGGCGGCTCCCGCTGCACATCGACGTGAACCCGGTGGACCGCGACCAGGACGCCGAGCTGGAGCGGCTGCTCGCCTTGGGCGCCCGCCCGGCGGACGTGGGACAGACCGGCAGCGAGTCCTGGCATGTCCTCGCCGACCCGGAGGGCAACGAGTTCTGCCTCCTGCGCAGGCGGCTGGACGCCTCCTGACTGCCCGCACCGGTGCTCAGCGCCCTCGCGCACGAGGCTGCCCGGCCACCGGGTGCTATCCGGTCCAGCGCCGAGCCTTCGAAGCCGAAGGGCGTGCCTATCTACACAACTCAGGGCTGTATCGGGTGGTTCAGGCCCGTTCCAGGACCTGAGTTGTGTCGTTGGGCACCGTATCCCCTGCTCAGCGACCCGCGCGCCGCGGCAGGAGGAGAAGGCTCGCGGCCGCCGCGAAGCACAGCACGGCTGCGGACATCCACGCGGGCAGGTACGTACCGGACACCTCGCGGCCCCACCCGGCCAGGAACGCGCCCACGCCCGCGCCGACCATGTGGGACGCGAACACCCACCCGAACACCACCGAGGACCGCTCGAGCCCGAAGTGCTCCCGGCACAGCGCCACGGTGGGCGGCACGGTCGCAACCCAGTCGGGCCCGTAGAACACGATGAAGATCCACAGCGCCGGCTCCACGTCCGGCCCCAGCAGCGCGTTGACGGTCAGGAGCGAGGCTCCGCGCAGCCCGTAGTAGGCCACGAGCAGGATCCACGGCCGGACCCGGTCCGTCAGCCAGCCGGACGCGATGGTCCCGATGACGTCGAACACCCCGATGAGCGCGAGCAGCCCGGACGCCGTGGTCGCGGGCATCCCGTGGTCGTGCGCGGCGGGGATGAAGTGGGTCTGCATGAGCCCGTTGGTGCTCCAGCCGCACACCCAGAAGGTGAACACGAGGATCCAGAACGCCCGCTTCCGCACGGACCCGCGCAGCACCGCGATTGCCTCGGCGGCGGCATTGCGGCGCACGACGCCGACCGTCACCTCGGCCGTCGCGGTCGCCGCCGGCCGTGGTGCCTGCCCGGGGGATGCTCCGCCGGCCGCCGGTGCGCCGGCCCCAGGCGGGAGGTCGGCGTCGTCCGCCACCGGGTCCGCTCCGTACGGCTCGAGTCCCACCTCGGAGGGGCGGTTCGCGAACGGCCAGCCGAGCAGGGGCACGATCGCGAGGGCGAACACAGCCACGAGCAGCGCGGCGGTACGCCAGCCCTCGTGGCCCGCCAGGTGCACCACTGCGGGAAGGAAGATGAGCTGCCCGCACGCATTCGCCGCGGAGAACAGGCCCATCACGAGCCCGCGCCGCTTCACGAACCACCGGTTCGCCACCACGGCCCCGAACACGAGTGCCATCATGCCGGTGCCGACGCCGATGAGCACGCCCCAGAGCAGCCATAGGTGCCACGCCTCGGTCATGAGCACGGTGAGCCCGCTCCCGAGCGCAACCATGACGAGCGCGCAGGCGATCACGGCGCGCAGCTGGAAGCGTTCCATGAGCACGGCAGCGAAGGGCGCCACGAGCCCATAGATGACGAGGTTCGCGGTCACGGCCGTGGAGGTCTGCGCGCGGCTCCAGCCGAACTCGCCCTCGAGCGGCTCGAACAGCGCACCGGTCGTGGAGCGGAACGCGGCCGCGGCGAGGAGCGCGAGCAGCGTGACGCCCGCGACGAGCCACGCACGGTGCAGGCGGGGGCGCTGCAGGCGGGGACGGGGAGCCTGCTCGGTCTGGGTCACGGGCACGTGCATGGCGGGGAAGGGCTCTTTCTCTGGGCGTCCACCCAGAGTAGGCGCGGCCGGGGCACGGGCCCCATGGCCAATCGGGCGACTCTGGCCTGCTGGGTCGCCATGGCCCGCGAGAAGAAGGGCCGCCCGGGCCTGCGGTTCCCCTCAGGCGGACTGGCCTGGATAGGCGGACTGGACCTGCAGCCGGGCTCGCAGATGCGGCGGTGACCTTCGGCCCTGACGAGGCAGCGTGGGGCAGCGGACACTGGGAGCACGCCCGGGGCTGCAGGGCCGAGCGGCTGGCGAGGCTCTTTCGGTCGCCGTCTGCACGCGGTGCAGCGCGTATCGGGCAGGCCTGCGATGAGGGCAGGAGGATGCCGAGATGGGAAGGCATGAGGTGGACCCCGGGTCCAGGATCGGGCTCGGAGTGCGGATCGACGTCTACGGGTCCGAGAGCGTCCGGTGGCTCGACGGCAACGGCCCACGCCCGGCTCGCCGCTACCTCGGCGAATGCCGGCATCCCAGCATCCACGTCGTGGCATGGGGCTGGGACTTCAGGCATTACGAGCTTGCCCAGTGCAACAACGCCGCGTGCCTGTCCAGGGCCTGGGTGGACCAGGACGCGAACGCCACGACGCAGTGGATGGAAGAAGCGGGCAGGGAGGGGCCGGGTCCCCGTTGCACCTGAAGCGTTCGGCGTCAGTGCCGTCGCGGCGCTTGGCCCTCGCCCAACTCGAGGATGCCCTTGAGGGCGTCGAGGTCCGCCTGGACCGCGGCCGCGTCCGCGGCGAACGCCTCGTCCGTGACGCCGTCCTCGCGGCGGAGGTGGAACACGGCGAGGCTGTGGGGGCCGTCGGCGAGGATCCGGAACTGGTTGAGCACCACGGTGCCGTCCGGGAGGGTGACCTCGTGGTCGAGGATCCCGGCCTCCCGGTCCCCCACGAACCGGACCTCCACAGCCCCCATCGGGGAGTCGGCGAGCCAGCGGCCCCCCTCCTCGCGGATGCCGGCGGCGAGGCCCGCGGCCCACCGGGGGAGGTTGCCGGGGCTGCCGGCGAACGCGGCGACCGCGCGCGGGGACAGGGCGATCGGGACGCTCAGGTGGCGGAACTCGGACACGCACCAAGGGTACGCGCGGCGGTCTGGACAGGCAGCCCGGGCGCCATGGGAACGTGGAGGCGAGGTCCCGGCGTCGTGCGCAAAGCGTGACCAAAGTGCCATGGACGGCACGGCCGGCGGGCACCATAATCCGCATATGGGGCCACTCATGAGGGCACTCGGCAGGCTCGCCGCCCTGTTCGGGGTGAGCGCGCTGTGCGGGGTGCTGGTCACGGGGCTCCTGGCGCCGATCACGGTCTCGGTCTGGGGCGCGGCGCACGGCTCGGCGGAGTTCTTCGACAGCCTGCCGGGCGAGCTCGAGGAGACCCCGCAGGCGCTCGTGACGAAGGTGCTCGCGGCCGACGGCTCGCTCATCACCACCCTCTACACCGAGAACCGCACGCCGGTGCCGCTGGCGAAGATGTCCCCGCACATCAGGGACGCGATCGTCGCCGTCGAGGACTACCGCTTCCTGGACCACGGGGGCGTCGACCTGCAGGGGATCGTGCGCGCGGCGGTCGCGAACGCACGCGGGGGCAGCCGTCAGGGCGCCTCAACCATCACCCAGCAGTACGTGGCGAACGTGCTCAAGGAGAACCTCCTAGCGGAGGGCGAGAACGTCAACGTGGTGCTCAACGGTGAGAAGAGCCTCGGGGACAAGCTCCGTGAGGCGAAGCTCGCCATCGCGGTGGAGAAGAACTACTCGAAGGAGCAGATCCTCGAGGGCTACCTCAACATCGTGTTCTTCCACCGCAACGCCTACGGCATCCAGGCCGCGAGCCGCTACTTCTTCTCGGTGGACGCCAAGGCCCTCACCCTCCCGCAGGCGGCGCTGCTGGCGGGGCTGGTCAACGGGCCCTCGCTCTTCGACCCGATCACCCGGCCGGAGAACTCCGTTGCACGCCGGAACCTCGTGCTCGATGCGATGCTCCGGCACGGCTACATCACGCCCAAGGAGCACGCCGCCGCCGTCGCGACGCCGCTCAAGCTCAAGGTCTCGCCCCCGCACCAGGGCTGCGCGTACGCGGCGCAGGCCCCGTACTTCTGCGACTACGCCGTCAACGTGGTCCTCAACGACCCGGCCTACGGCGCCACGCGGGACGAACGCGAGCAGCGCCTCTCCCGCGCAGGCCTGACGATCCGCACCACCCTCGACCCGCGCCTCCAGCGTCCCGCCCAGGCACAGGTGGACTCCACCGCGGGGAAGAACCCGGACAGGTGGGGGGCCGCCCTCGTCACCGTCCAGCCGGGCACGGGCAGGGTCCTGGCGATGGCGCAGAACACGCGCATGCTCAAGGGCCAGGGCCTCGGGTTCGTCACGACGTACAACTTCAACGTGGACCGCACCGATGCCCAGGGGAACCCGCTCGGCGGAGCGGGCGGCATGCAGCCGGGCTCCGCGCTCAAGCCCGTGACGCTCACGGCGTGGCTCAACGAGGGGAAGCCCACCAACCGGATCGTGGACGCCTCGAGGCGCCGCTACCCCCTCAACCATCCATGGCGCTCCACGTGCGGGCGCGTCACCGGGGCCTTCGACAGCACCACGGTCCCGCTCGGCACCGCCCCGGACCTGCAGAACAACGACCCCGGGTGGTACCGGCCCATGCCGGTGCGGGAGGGCGTCTACCAGTCCATCAACACCGCCACGTTCGCCTCGGCGGCTGGCCTGGACGACTTCTGCAGCATCCAGCGGGCCGCGGACGCCCTGGGCCTGCACGACGGCGAGGGCCGCGGCCGCAAGCTGGACCTCTCGGTGATCGGCAACCTCCTCGGCGGCGCGAATGTCTCCCCTCTGACCATGGCCTCGGGCTTCGCCGTGTTCGCCTCGAACGGGACGCACTGCCAGCCGATCGTCGTCACGGAGGTCCGCGACGCGAGCGGCCGGGTGATCGGCGGGCAGAAGACACAGTGCCGCCAGGCGGTCTCCTCGGGCGTGGCCCGGGCGGTGACGAATGTGCTCGAGGACGTCCTCGTGAAGGGCTCGGGCTACCACATCAAGGACCCTGCAGGGGAGACCATCCGTCTGGGCGTCCCGGCGGCGGCGAAGACCGGCACCAACCAGTTCAACAGCTCCACGTGGGTCATGGGGTACACGCGGGGGCTCGTGACGGCCTCCTTCTTCGGGGAGGCGCTGCGGAACCCCGAGGAGCACCTCGGGCGCAACGTCGTGGTGAACGGGCGCTTCTGGGAGACGGTCGACGGCGCCTACATCGCCGGCCCGCAGTGGGCCTTCTACATGCAGAAGGTGCTGCGGTTCTTCGACCACGGCGCCTTCGATCCTCCCCCGCCCGAGCTCATCGGCGGCACCCCGCCCCCGCCGGCGCCCGTCTACCCCCTGCCCGGGAACGGGTCCACGGCGACGCCCCCGCAGACGGGGGCACCGGCGTCGGGCGCCCCCTCCGCGCCGCGCGCCTCCCCGGCTCCCGGCTCCCCCGGGCCCTCCCCCTGAACGGCGGCCGGACGCCCGGCCGGACGTCCCGCCGGGCGGCTGGCTGAACCGCCTGGTTGACGCCCATCCCGCTCCCCCGGCGCGTCGCCCTCCAGCCCCGGCTAGGCTTGATGGGGCTTGGGCGGAGACGGAAGGCGAAGCGTGACCGGGATCGGAACAGGGTTCGGAACAGGGATCGGGACGGGGCTCGAGAGCACCGTGGTGGGCGGACGGTACCGCCTGCTGGCGGTGGCCGGGCAGGGCGGAATGGCCACGGTGTACCGGGCGCAGGACGAGGTCCTGGGCCGTGACGTGGCGGTCAAGACGTTCCGCGCCCAGAGCGCGGACCCGCTGCACGCGCAGCGCCGCCGCGCCGAGATGGAGGTGCTCGCGCGCCTCTCGCACCCGGGGCTCGTGCGCCTCTACGACGCCGGGGCGGACCTCCGCGAGGACGGCTCCAGCGAGGTCGCGTACCTCGTGATGGAGTTCGTGGACGGCTCGGACCTGGGCGGGTGCCTCGCGCACGGCCCGCTCGCGCACGACGACGTCCACCACCTCGCGCTCGACCTCGCTTCCGCGCTCGCGTACGTGCACGGCCTGGGGATCGTGCACCGGGACATCAAGCCTGCGAACGTCCTGGTCCCCGGCGGCGTGCCGGGCGGGCGCGAGAGCGCGAAGCTCACGGACTTCGGCATTGCCCGCCTCGCGGACAGCGCGCGGATGACCGAGGCGAACATGACGATCGGCACCGCGAACTACCTCAGCCCCGAGCAGGCGCGCGGCGAGGACGTGGGGACGGCCTCGGACGTGTACTCGCTCGGGCTCGTCCTCCTTGAATGCCTCACGGGGCATATGGCGTTCGAGGGCACCCCGATCGAGTCCGCCGTGGCGCGGCTCGAGCGGGACCCGCACGTGCCCGCGGAGCTGGGCGCCCTGTGGGAGCCGCTGCTGCGGGCCATGACAGCGCGGGACGCCGCCGCACGGCCGGGCGCCGCCGAGGTCGTGGGCGTGCTGCGCGGTGAGACCCCCGCCAGTGCGCTGCTCGCCGGCGGGCTGGCCGGTGCCGGCGGGCTGGCCGCCGGAGCTGCCGGAGTCCCGACCGCCGCGACCCAGGCGATCTCCCCGGCCACGCAGGCCCTGCCGGTCATGCCCGCCCACGAGCCGGGCCAGGCCCGCACGGCGCAGACCGCCGCCTGGACGTCCGCCGAGGGCGGTCCGGGCTCCCGCCGCTCGCCGCTCATGGCGGAGCTCGAGCACCTCGAGCCGGAGGAGGACGAGGAGCCGCCGGCCACCCGCCGGCGTCGTCCGGGCGAGCGCGCCGCCGCGCAGGGCCGGATGCGGCGGCTCACGTGGATCGTGGCGGGCGCGCTGGCCGCGATCCTTGTGCTCGCCATCGCGGTGAGCCTCGTCTCCGCGGCGTTCCAGCCCCGCCAGAGCGCGCCCGAGGAGACCGCGCCGCAGGAAGCGGCCACGGAGGCACCCGCCGAGCCGGCGCCCGAGCCGAGCCCGGTCGAGACCCCGCAGCTCGATCCGGAGGCCGCGAAGCAGGCCGAGCGGGCCGCCCAGCAGGCAGCCGAGGAGGCCACGAAGGCGGCCGAGGACGCTGCGAAGAAGGCCCTCGAGGACGCCAAGCGCGCGTGGCGGGACGCCAACAAGGGCGCCGACGACTGACCCCTTCCGTTTCGGGTACAGCATTCCGGCGCCGCCTTCGGGGCGCACCATGGGTTTGCGAAGATCGGCGTGTGGTCGCCTGTTGCCTGATCGCGGGGCCGGTCGGATCCTGAGGGGGTCGGTCGTGGTCAGAGCCCGGTTTCATCTGTGGTGCTTCGTGCCCGCAGTACAGCATGGGAGCGGAGGGTTCCACACGGGACTGTGGATTGGTGCTTCGAGCCCGAGTGTCAGAATTCTGAGTTTCCCCTGCCCTCCCCACGGCGGACCTGTCGTATGGGAAGGAGTGGGACGATGGAACTCATTCACCCGCGGTGCGCTGGGATCGACATCTCCAAGCGCGATGCGAAGGTGTGCGTGCGGATCGCCGGATCGGGACGGTCCAAGGCGGTCGAGACCGTCACGACCTGGTCGTCGATGAGTGGGCAGATCCTCGCCCTCCGGGATCATCTGGTTGCCGAGGGAGTGACCTGCGTGGTGATGGAGGCAACAGGAGACTACTGGAAGCCGTTCTACTACCTGCTCGAGGACGCTGGCCTCGGGCTGATGCTGGTGAATGCGCGACATGCCCGGAGTCTGCCGGGGCGCAAGACCGATGTCGCGGACGCGACCTGGCTCGCGCAGCTGGGCGCCCATGGGCTCGTGACCGGCTCATTCGTCCCGCCCGCGCCGATCCGCCAACTGCGCGACCTGACCCGCACCCGGACGGCCATCACCCGCGAGCGGACCCGCGAGGTCCAACGACTGGAGAAGCTGCTCGAGGACGCTGGGATCAAGCTCTCCTCGGTTGCCTCTGAGACTCTGGGCGTCTCGAGCAGGGCCATGCTCGAGGCGCTGATCGCCGGCGAACGCGACCCAGCGGCCCTCGCGGGCCTGGCGCGCGGGCGGCTCCGGGCCAAGATCCCTGCCCTGACCGATGCCCTCACCGGCCGCTTCACCGAGCACCACGCGTTCCTGGCCCGTGTCCATCTGGACCTCATCGACCGCCACAGCGCCGCCCTGGAGCAGCTCACCGAACGGATCCAGGACCTCATGGAGCCCTTTCGCCCCTTCCACGACCTGATCTGCACCATCCCCGGGATCAGCACGGTGACCGCAGACATCATCGTCGCCGAGACCGGGGCGGACATGAGCCGCTTCCCCACCCCCGACCATCTCGCCTCCTGGGCCGGGACCGCGCCCGGCCAGAACGAGTCCGCCGGAAGGGTCAAGTCCAGCCGCACCCGCCCCGGAAACCCCCACCTCCAAGGTGCCC
>NZ_JBDFRB010000018.1:0-69191 GCF_039615075.1 Sinomonas halotolerans
TGTACCCGGCCATCAGGTTGGTTGCAGTCGGCTGGTCGGGGGCTTGCCTCCGAGTGCGCTGTGGCTACGTTGAGTGTTGTAGTGCTCGAGCCAGGGTGCAAGTGCTTCGGTGCGTTGGTCGTTGCTGGTGAAGGGCTGGCGGTAGGCCCACTCGGTCTGCAGGGTGCGGTTGAGACGTTCCACCTTGCCGTTCTGCCAGGGGCAGTGGGGCCGGATGAACTTCTGGCGGATGCCATGCCTGGCGCAGACCTCGCCCAGGGAGTACCGGTAGGCGAAGGCGTTGTCGGTCATGAGCCGCTCGATGCGGGCGATCCCGTGGGCGGCGAAGTAGGCGACCGCCCGGTCGAGGAAGCCGGCACAGGTGGTGCCCTTCTCGTCCGGGAGGATCTCGGAGTAGGCCAGCCGGGAGAAGTCGTCCACGAGCGAGTGCACGTAGTCGAAGCCGATCGGGCCCTTCTTGTGCTTGTGGGCCACGGTCGCTTCCCTGCCGAGGGCGCGCCAGCCTCCTCCGTCCGGGATCCGGCCGAGCTTCTTCACGTCCATGTGGACCAGCTCGCCGGGCCGTTTGCGTTCGTAGCGCACGGCTGTGGCCTTGCTGGAGCGGATCAGCTCTCCGCTCATCGGGTCGAGCGCTGCCAGGGGCGGCAGGCCGTTGCGGGCCAGGAACCGCGAGACCGTCCGGGGCGGCACCTCGAGCTGGGCCCCGATCCAAGCGGGCCCACGCCGTTCGCTCTGGCGCAGGTCGATGATCCGCTGCTCGAGCTCGGCGCTGGTCTTTCTCGGGCAGCTGTGCGGACGGGAGGAGCGGTCGTGGAGGCCGTCCTCGCCCTCCTCGGCGTAGCGGTCGATCCAAGTCTTCACGCACTTGCGCGAGATGCCCATCGCCGAGGCGAGGTGGGCCTGCTTCCACCCCTCGAGATGGCGGCGGACGATCAGCAGGCGGCCATGGAAGGTCAGGCGGGCGTTACCGTGGGACAAGAGAGCCTCCGGGGTCAGGTGAAAGCCTTCGACAAGCCACACCCCACCCGGAGGCTCTCCCTACGTCAACACGACTCGCCTGCCACCAACGTCATGACCCGGTACACCTAGCCCGTCCCTTCCTGCCTGAGCACCTCGTACTCCTCGACGCCCAGGATCTCCATGCGCTGCTCCGCTGCGCTCTCCGCACGGATCGCCTTGGCGGCGTCGCGGCTGCCGTCCAGCGCGTCCTTGTCCGCCCACAGGGTCAGCGCGAGCGCCTTCCCCTGATCGCCGCTGAGATAGTAGAAGCCCTTGCAGCCCGGGATCGCAAGGACGCGTTGGACCGTCTCGTCGGTGGGCTCTCCCGAGCCGTCCGGGGCGGTCTTGAAGGTGCTGACTCTCATGTACATGGCGTGCTCCTGGGGTGACTGTGGTGCCACCAGTAGGGACCCGCCGCCGCGGGAGCGCAATGGTCCGCGGCCCCCAATTCGGGGCGCCCCGCGTGGCGACCGCCCTGTGCCCTGTCCGCCCCGGTGCCGGGCGGCTAGTGTGTGCCCATGCCGGTCCCGGACAACCCGCCGCCCCCACCGCCGCGGTCACCGCCGCCGCCGTCACCGCCGCCGCTGCCGCCGCCAGGGCCCTTCGGAGACCCGCGCAAGGGCCGGGATTCCGTGTGGCTCGGGCTGGGGATCGGGGTGGTGGCCATCCCGCTGCTCGCCTTCCTCGCTACGGCGATCGGCTCCTCCCTTCCCTTGGACTCGTCGCTGCTCGGCATGGGGTTCCTCTGGTGGGGGCCGTTCTTCGCCTATCTCGTGGTCGCGATCGTCCTCGCGTCGCGGCCCACGACGACGAGGACGGGCGCCGGCCTGCTCCTCGCCATCGGCGCGTGGATCCTCATCGGCGCGGGGGTCTGTGTCGCGCTGATCGCCCAGTTCTCCAGCGGCGGGTACTGAGGAGCGCGCGTGGTGGGGCTGCCGTTCGCCGGAGACGGACTCGTGCATGGGGTGTTCGTGGGACTCGGCATCGCGGCGGCCCTCGCGTTCTACGCCTACGAGAAGCGCCGCCGGGGGCTCGCCGACGACAGGCTGTGGACCGTGGCAGGGTTCGCCGTGGCGTTCGGGGCGATCGGGTCGCGGCTCTTCACGTGGGACTTCGTGCAGCAGCCGGCACTCGAGGACTGGTGGACCACCGGGGACCGCAGCGTCCTCGCCGGGCTCGTGGGCGCTTGGCTCGGCGTGCACCTCGGCAAGCGGATCACCGGGTACCGGCCCTCCACGGGGGACCTGTTCGCGCCGGCGGTCGCCCTCGCCATGGCCGTCGGGCGGTTCGGGTGCCTCCTCACCGAGCTCCCCGGGACCCCCACGGGCGGGGCCTGGGGCATGGTCCTCACCCCCGGGCAGGCGGCCCTCTTCGGGGCCCCCGCGGGCGTGGGCCTCCACCCCTCCTTCGCCTACGAGATCGCCTTCCACGCCCTCGCCTTCGCTGCCATGTGGCGCTGGCGGGACCGGCTCCCCCGCCCCGGCGACCTGTTCGTCTGCTACGTGGCCGCCTACGCCCTGTTCCGGTTCGCCGTGGAGTTCGTGCGCGGCAACAACGAGCTCTGGCTCGGCATGAGCGGGCCCCAGTGGTTCCTGCTCGCCATGCTCCCCCTCCTCGCCTGGCGCACGGTCCGCGTCTTCGCCAGGCCCGCACCCGCAGAGCTGGAAGGACAGACCGCATGAAGCACAGCTCCCCGCCCCCACCCGGGACGCGCCCGCCTGGGACGCCTTCGCCCGAGCCGGCCCCGCGCAACCCGGCTCCGGCCGCGCGCCAGGCCCCGCCACGGCGTCGTGCGCCACTGGGTGACGGGCAGCCGCTCCGGGGCGACCGCATCCACCGCTACGTCACCGCCTTCTGCCCGCACTGCCACGAGGACAGCCCGCCGCTCGCGCAGGTGCGGCGCCTCTCCGGCGCGCTGCTCATCCGCGACGGACGCGTGTGGCTCGAGCGGGGCTGCCCGGACCACGGGCTCGTGCGCACCCTCTACGACGAGTTCCCGGAGATCCTGCGCTACCTCGAGAAGTGGCAGGCGCCCACCAAGGCCCACGTCCCGGACTCCCCGGACAACTTCCGTCCCGTCCCCGAGGCGTACGCGTACGGGCTCCCGGCGATGCAGACCCAGCACACGTGCATCCTCCTCCAGGACGTCATAGAGCACTGCAACCTGCGCTGCCCCACGTGCTTCACGGCGTCCGGGCCGCAGCTGCAGGGGGTGGCGCCGCTGGCCGAGGTGCTCGCGAACGTGGACACGCGGCTGGCCCGGGAGAACGGGCGGATCGACGTGCTCATGCTCTCCGGCGGCGAGCCCACCCTCTACCCGCACCTCGCCGAGCTGCTCGAGGAGCTCGTGGCCCGGCCGATCGTGCGGGTCATGGTCAACACCAACGGGATGCTCCTCGCGTCCGACGACGACCTGCTGGCGCTGCTCGAACGCCACCGCGACCGCGTGGAGGTCTACCTCCAGTACGACGGGCCCTCCAAGGAGTCCTCGGTCCACCACCGGGGCGGGGACCTCACCCGGTTCAAGGACGCCGCCATAACCCGGCTCTCCGCGGCCGGCGTCTTCACGACGCTCACCATGACCGCGGCGCTCGGGGTGAACGACGGCGAGATCGGCGCCGTGGTGATGCGCGCCCTCGAGACGCCGTTCGTGGGCGGGGTGGCGATCCAGCCGGTGTTCGGCTCGGGGCGCGGGCACGGGATCGACCCAATGGACCGGCTCACCCACACCGGGGCCCTCGCGCGGCTCGAGGAGCAGACCGGCGGGGTGGTCGCGTGGCACGACCTCACCGCGCTGCCGTGCTCGCACCCGCACTGCGCCTCGGTGGGCTACATGCTCAGGGACGACTCCGGCGTGTGGCGCTCCCTCACGGCGCTGATCGGGCACGACAGGCTCCTCGAATGGCTCGAGCTCAGCCCGGATGCCCTCGCCAACCGGATCGCGGACAGCGCCCTGCCGCTGGGGCTGCGCTCGCTCATGAAGTCCTCGCTCCTGGACCTGCTCAGCGAACAGTCCTCGCTCACCCACCCCAGCACGGCGGAGCTGTGGAAGAACATCTGCACGCAGTGCGACCTCGGCATCGGCACCCTCACCACGCTCGCGGCCGGGCGGCTGCCGGGCCAGCAGCAGCGGCTGCGGCGGCTCCTCGCCGAGCGGATCACCCGGATCACGGTCAAGCCGTTCATGGATATGTCCACGATGATCGAGGAGCGCCTCACGCAGTGCTGCGTGCACGTGGGCACCAAGAGCGACGCGGGCGCCCACCAGTGCGCGCCGTTCTGCGCCGTGCAGGCCTGGCCGGAACTGTCACGGCAGCGCATGAGCACCGCGACGGGGGCGGCCCTGCAGGGGCATCCCCGCCGCGAGCCGGTCCCTGTTGCGCTGGGGGCCGTGCCGGCCGCGCCGCTGGGGGCCGTACGCCTGGGGGCTCCGTGAGCGGAGAATCAGACGCCCGCCGGATCGCCGGCGGGCCGCTGCCGTCGTCCTTCACTGCCCGCGCGCGCAAGGAGTCCACGGACGCCACAGCGCCGGCGGGCTCCGCGCACGACGGCGACCCCTCGGCGTCGTCCGCGGATGCACCCTTCGACCCGCTGCGGCTGTGCATCTTCGCGACCATCGCCCTGCTGGGCTGGGCCGCGGGGCCGGCCGCGCTCGTGGTGTTCGCCGGGGTCGGGTTCGCAGGCTACTGGAAGGCCCGGAGGGCCGGCCTCACGCGCTCGAAGTGCTGGCTGCGGGACACGCGGCTCGTGCTCGCCTACCTCGCCCTCCTCACGGCGGCCGGGCTGTGGGGCGTGTGGGCGCTCATCGCGGGATGGTTGGGCGCGTAGCCCTCCCCCGGACCCTACTGCTCCTGGCCGTGGTGCGCGGAGTCGTCGCTCGCATCCCCCTCGCGCAGGTCCGCGTCCGGCACGTCGAAGCCCGCGGCGGCCTGGTCCATGCCGGGGACGCTCGAGGGCACGTCCTGCTTCTGCGGCCGGATCCCCTGCGCCTGCTCGCGGATGAGCTGCTGCTCCTCGGAGAAGCGGATGTCGTTCGCCTCCTCGCCGCTGTCCTGGGGCTCCACGGTCTCGGTCGTGTACTCGTCCGAGTTCTCGGCGTTGTACTGGTTCTCGCGGTTCTCGTTCCGGTTCTCGCTCATGCCACCCAGCTACCCGCGCGGGCCGCGCGCCAATCACGCCCCGCCCCGCACGCCCCACCCAGCGCGCCCTGCTCCGGGCGGGCTGCCGACCGGAAGGCGGGGGACGGCGTCGTGCGCCGCCCGCTGGAAGCCCGGCGGGAGGCGACGTGAACACTGGTGTCAACGGGGCGGGCTGGGGTAAACACGCACCATGCGATCTCTGTGGCAGGACCGGGCGGAACCCCTTGGATCGGACGAGCTCCACGCCGGCGCGCACTACGACGCCGTGGTGGCGGGGGCCGGCATCACGGGACTCACGGCGGCGGTGCTGCTCGCGCGCGCAGGCCGCACCGTCGCCGTCGTCGAGGCGCGCAGGCCCGGCGCACTCACCACGGGCGGGACCACAGGCAAAGTCTCCCTCCTGCAGGGCTCCATGCTCAGCACCGTGCGCCAGCACCACAACGACGACGTCCTGCGCGCCTACGTGCAGGGCAACCTCGAGGGCCAGCAGTGGCTCCAGCGCTACATGGACGAACGCGGGGTGCCGTACCAGACCCGCACCGCGTGGACCTACGCCGAGGCGCAGGACGCCATGGGCATCCTCGGCGAGGAGCACGCCGCCTGCGTCGCCGCGGGCCTGGACGTGACCCGCGCGGACGCGCTCGAGCTCCCCTTCCGCACCGCCGGCGCGATCCGGCTCGACGGGCAGGTGCAGGTGGACGCGATGGACGTCCTCGCCGCCCTCGCCGCCGAGCTCCGCCAGCGCGGCGGCGCCCTCATCCAAGGTGTGCGGCTCACCGGCGCGGACATCGCGCGGGCGCGCCGCGGCGGCCCGGTCGAGGCCGTCACCGACCACGGCCGCCTCACCGCGGACCGGCTCATCCTCGCCACCGGCACCCCCGTCCTGAACCGTGGCGCGCGCTTCGCCCTCCTCGAGCCCAGCCGCGCGTTCGCCGCCGCGTTCTCCGGCGCCGAGCACCACGAGGGCTTCCCTCAGGGCATGTACCTCTCCCTCGACTCGCCCTCGCGCTCGCTCCGCTCCGTCCCTCCCCTGCCCGGGCGTCCGGAGGCGCACGGCGCGGACGACGGCGGGCCCCGACTCGTGGCGGTGGGCGGCGGCTTCGCGGTGGGCAGCACCGGGACGGGCCGGCACCGCTCCGACCTGCTGGACTGGGTGCGCGAGCGCTTCCCCGGCACGAGGCCGACCCATGTGTGGGCCGCGCAGGACTACATCCCGGTCACCGGGGTGCCTCTCGTCGGGGCGCTTCCGGGCACGGGCGGGCGGATCCACGCCGCCACCGGGTTCGGGAAGTGGGGGCTCGCGAACGGTGTGGCCGCCGCGCTCTCGATCTCCGCGGACATCCTGGGCGGGAACATCCCCTGGTCCCGCGAGCTGTACGGGGCCGGGGTGTCCGGCAGGGACGCGCAGGAGGCGGCCCGGTTCAATGCCGGGGTCGCGGGGCGGCTCGCGGCCGGGTGGGCGAAGTCCCTCGTGGCCGAGCGGCACCGCCCCGTGGGCGACTGCGAGGTGGGCGGAGTCAAGCACCGGGTCTCCCGGGTGTGCACGCACCTGGGCGGAGTGCTCCAGTGGAACGACGCCGAGAAGACCTGGGACTGCCCTCTCCACGGCTCGCGGTTCTCGTGCGACGGCGGGGTGCTCGAGGGCCCGGCCACCAAGCCCCTTCGGCGCGGCTGACCGGGGTCCCCGCCCCACACACCACGCGTGGCCACCTCCCGCCCCACGCGTGGCCACCTCCCACCCCACGCGTGGCCACCTCCCACCCCACGCGTGGCCACCTCCCACCCCACGCGTGGCCACCTCCCACCCCACGCGTGGCCACCACCCACCCCACGCGTGGCCACCACCCACCCCACGCGTGGCCACTTCCCGGGAATAGTCATCCGCCGCGGAAGGACCGTGGGCGAAATGGCCCTCTTGCTGCGAGATGGTCCCTTTCAACGCGTCGAAAGGGACCATCTCGAAGGAAAACGACCACCCCACGCGTGGCCACCTCTCACTCCACACGTGGCCGCCTCTCACCCACACGTGGCCACCTCCCCGCGTTCGCCCTAGAAAGCGTGCAGGTTTCCCCAGAATCGGGCCGTCCGCGGCCACGACACGCCGGATGAACTGCCCGACACGCCGGATTCTGGGTCACTCCTTGGGGAAGCGTGCACGCCGGTCGTCGCGGCGCGGGGCGCGCACCGAGGCGAGCGGCCGGCGTCGTACCCGAAACGGCTGAAGGGGCACGCTATGTGTACCCGAAAACAGCGAGGGGCAAAGGCGAGCAGGAAGGCCCGAGACGAGCAGGCGGCGTCGTACCCGAAACGCCCAAAGGGGCACGCTATGCGTACCCGAAACGCCCAAAGGGGCACGTTATGTGTACCCGAAACGCCCTGAGAGGGATTATGTGTACCCGAAACGGCTAGCCTCCTACGAGGTTGGCCGCCGCCCCCTGCATGTGCTCGATGATGGTCTGGCGGGCGGTGTCCACGTCGCCGGACTCGATCGCGTCCACGACGTCGCGGTGCCGGTCCACGCTCATGTTGCTCGTGGCCCGCTCGAGCCCGGCGAACATGATGGACATCCGGATCGACCCCTCGAGGGACAGCCACTGGTGCAGGAGCGTTTCGTTGCCGGAGAGCCGGCAGAGGAGGCGGTGGAAGTCCAGGTCCGCCTCGATCCGGTCCTCGAGGGAGCGCTCGGCGGCCTCGGCCATGAGCTCGAGCGCGTCGCGCAGCTCGCCCACGGCCTTGGCACGGCGAGGCTGCTCGATGAGGGTGCGCGAGGCGAGTGACTCGAGGGCCGCCCGGACGGCGAAGATGTCCCGGATCTCCTTCGCGTCCAGGTGCCGGACGCTGAGGCGCCCGCGCGGCCCGGCGGAGGCGAGCCCCTCCTGCTCGAGCTGGCGCAGGGCCTCCCGGAGCGTGCCGCGGGAGATGCCGAGCATCTCGGACAGCTCGGTCTCCACGAGGTGCCGGCCGGGCTCGAGTTCCCCGGACGTGATGGCGCGCCGCAGGGCGGACACAGCCTGCTCGCGCAGGCTCTTCTTCTCGAGTCCCAGCAGGGACGCCGCGACGGCCATGGGTTCCTCCCCCTCGAGTGTCGACTGTCGCCAGACAGTCGTTGACACTTCCGATGATAGGCGGCAGGCCCGGAGAGTGCCCCGAGCCTGCCGCCCTATGCCAGCCCAGCCGCCCGACGCCGGTCGGCCGCGATGCCAACCAGCCGCCCGACGCCGGTCGGCCGCGATGCCGGCCAGCCGGAGCCTCAGCCCAGCTCGGCCAGGACCTTCGCGACAATCCGGTCCACGCTCAGCCCGTACTTCTCGTGCAGGGTGGGCAGCGCCCCGGCGTCGAGGAACTCGTCCGGCAGGCCGATCGGCACCACGCGGCGCGACTGCCCTGAGCGGACCAAGGCCCCGGCCACGGTCTCGAAGAGCCCGCCCACCACAGTGTGGTTCTCGAGCGTCACCGCGAGCCTGTCCCCCGCGAGCTCGGCGAGGACGGTCTCCTCGTCGAACGGCTTGATCGTGGGGGTATGCACGACGGCGACATCCACCTTGTGCTTCTCGAGCGCCTTCGCGGCGGCGAGGGCGCGCATGGTCATGAGCCCCGAGGACACGAAGACGACGTCCCGCCCACCGCGGAGGACCTTGGCCTTGCCGAGCTCGAACGTGTACCCGTACTCGTCCAGGACCGTGGGCACCTTGCCGCGCAGCAGGCGCAGGTAGGTGGGCCCCTCGGAGGCGGCGAGCTGCGGGACGGCCTGCTCGATGTCCACCGAGTCGCACGGGTCCACGATGGTCAGGTTGGGCATGCCGCGGAAGATCGCCATGTCCTCAGTAGCCTGGTGCGAGGGCCCGTACCCGGTGGTGAGGCCCGGGAGCCCGCCCACGATGTTGACGTTGAGGTTCGGCTCGGCGATGTCGAGGCAGATGAAATCGTACGCCCGCCGCGCGGCGAACACCGAGTAGGTCGAGGCGAACGGCACGAGCCCTGCCTCCGCCATGCCGGCCGCCGCCCCGAAGAGCAGCTGCTCGGCCATGCCCATCTGGAAGAACCGGTCCGGGTGGGCCTCGGCGAAGACGTGCATGTCGGTGTACTTGCCCAGGTCCGCCGTGAGCCCCACGATCCGCGGATCCGCCTCGGCCGCCGCCGCGAGGGCGTGGCCGAACGGGGCCGGGGCGGTCTTCTGCCCCGGGTCCGCGAACGAGGCGATCATCGCCGAGGTCTTGAGCTTGGGTGCCCTCACCGGCGCGGTGCCCACTGCTGCCGTGGTGCTCATGCGTTGCCCTCCTCGTTCTTCGCGGCCCAGCCGGCGTCCAGCTGCTCGTTGCACAGGGCCCACTCGTGCTCCTCGATGCGCATGAAGTGCGCCTTCTCGCGCGTCTCGAGCAGCGGGACCCCGCGCCCCACCCTGGTATCGCAGAGCACGACGGCGGGCGCGCCGTCCCCGTCCTCCGTGCCGTCGGCACCCGACCCGGCGGCGTCGAACGCCTCCAGGAGCGCGCCGACGTCGTTCCCGTCCACGCGAAAGACGCGCCAGCCGCACGCGGCCCACTTGTCCGCGACCGGCTCGGTGCGCAGGACGCCCTCGGTGGGGCCGTCCGCCTGGAGCGCGTTGATGTCCACGATCGCGGTGAGCCTGCCGAGGCGGTGGTGCGAGGCGCCCATCGCGGCCTCCCACGTCGAGCCCTCGTCCAGCTCGCCGTCGGAGAGGAAGTTGAACACCCGCGCCGGGTTGCCCCGGTGCCGCAGCCCCAGGGCCAGGCCCACCGCGATGGTCAGGCCGTGCCCGAGCGAGCCGCCGGAGATCTCCATTCCCGGCGTGTAGGTGGCCATGCCGGACATCGGCAGCCGCGAGCCGTCCGAGCCGTAGGTCTCGAGCTCCCCGACCGGGATGGTCCCGGCCTCGGCGAGCGCCGCGTAGAGCCCGATCGCGTAGTGGCCTGTGGAGAGCAGGAAGCGGTCGCGGCCGTCCCACTCCGGGTCCTCGGGGCGGAAGCGGAGCTGGTCCGCGTAGACGGCGGCGAGGATGTCCGCGGCGCCGAGGGCCTGGCCCACGTAGCCCTGCCCCTGCACCTCGCCCATGAACAGGGCGTGGCGGCGGATCCGGTGCGCCGCCGCCTCCACGGCCGCCCGGCGCTGCGCGGGCGAGGCCGCGGTGCGGGGCTCGAGTGTCGGTGTCGTCATGTCAGTCCTCCGGTGATTCGGTGCGAGCTGCGGCGCCCTGCGCCCCGGGGCTGTCCGCCCCGGGACGCAGAGCTGTCGGCCGGCGCCTTCAGGCGTGCTGGTGCTCGGGAAGGGGCGTCTCGGCGGCGGCGCGCGCGGCGGCCTCCCGCTCGCGGGCGCCCCACGTCTCGCGGGTCACGAGGGCGGCCCACAGGCCGATCGCACCGTAGAGGCTGAACAGCAGCGCCGGGCCCACCCAGCCGAAGCTCACGAACAGGAGGGTGGTGATGAACGGCGTGAAGCCGGAGACCATGGCCGAGATCTGGTACGCGAGCGAGGCGCCAGAGGAGCGGGTCTTGGCCTGGAAGAGCTCGGGGAACCAGGCGCCCTGGGCGCCGGCGAGGGAGTTCTGGCAGACGGCGTAGGAGATGACGATCGTGGCGATGATGAAGAGGAACAGGCCTGTGTTCACCAGGAGGAACATCGGTACGCCGAACAGGACGGCGAAGAGGCAGGACCACACGTAGACCGGGCGGCGGCCCACCCTGTCGGTGAGGCGGGCCCACGAGAAGGTGGCGACGATGCCGATCGCGGAGGCGATGCACAGGGCGGTGAGGGTCTCGGTCTTGTCCGCGAGCTTGGAGCTGTGCAGGTAGGAGATCATGTACGTCACCGAGACGGCGTAGCCGGCGGTCTCCGCGACGCGCAGGCCGATGCCCCGGACGATGTTCCGCCAGTCGTCCCGGATCACCTCGGCGATGGGGGACTTGGCGATGTCGCCGCGGTCCTTGACGTCCTCGAACACGGGGGACTCCGGGACCTTGGAGCGGATGATGAGGCCCACGGCGACGAGGACGATGCTCGCGAGGAACGGCACGCGCCACGCCCACTCGCCGCCGAGCCCCACGCTCACGAGGAACGTGAGGTTGGCCAGGAGCAGGCCCACAGGGAAGCCGGCCTGGACGATCCCGGTGAACCTGCCCTTGGACTTCCAGGGCGCGTGCTCGTAGCTCATGAGGATCGCCCCGCCCCATTCGGCGCCGAACGCGAGCCCCTGGATGATGCGCACGATCACGAGGAGGGTCGGCGCGAGCACGCCCACCATCGCGTAGGTGGGCAGGAGGCCGATCGCGAAGGTCGCGAGGCCCATGAGGATGAGGGAGGCCACGAGGACGGGCTTGCGGCCCACCTTGTCGCCGAGGTGCCCGCCGATGATGCCGCCGAGCGGGCGGGCCGCGAAGCCGACGCCGAGGGTGGCGAAGGAGGCGAGCGTGCCGGTCACGGGGTCCGCGCCGGGGAAGAAGGCGGTGCCGAAGTACAGGGCGGCGGCGGTGCCGAAGCCGATGAAGTCGTAGGTCTCGATGACAGCCCCCACGCCGGAGCCGACGGCGACGCGCTTGGCGTCCTTGGTGCCGTGGACCGGGCCGCGCATGGCCAGAGCCTCGTTGCTCATTGCGTTCCTTTCGGATGGATACGACCGTTGCCGCCGCTGTCGACAGTCAACATGATATGCCAGTGTGCTCCCCGTCACGCTCCACTGTCAACAGTCAACTTTAGAGGTTGACTGTTGACACTGGATCCCTCTAGCGTGGTTGGAGTCACACCCCTCCCGCACCGACGCGGGCTGCGGGCCACACAGAAAGCGGGCAACGACGATGTTCCACGACCGCCTCGGCTGCTCGTCGATCAGCTTCCGGCACCTCTCCCTCCGAGAGGCGCTCGCCACCATGGCCGCCCTCGGCTTCGAGGAGATCGACCTCGGCGCCCTCCCGGGCGTCTGCGACCATGTCCCCTTCGCGCTCACGGCGCACGACGCCGGGCTCGTCGCCGAGGCGGTCGCGGCGGCCGGGCTGCGGGTCCGGTCGGTCAACGGGGACATCGGGGACCTCAACCGCCCTCTGGACTCGGCGGGCCGGGCCGCGCGGGACGCCCACCTGGACGCGCTCCTCGGGCTCACACGCACCGTCGGCGCGCAGGCCCTCGTGCTGCCGTGCGGCGCCCTCGATCCCCGTCCCGTCCGCGGCCTCGGGGAGGACCTCGACCTCGTGGCCGACCAGCTCGCCGCAGCCGGCGAGCGCGCGGCGGAGTCCGGCGTCGGGCTCTGGACGGAGTCCCTGCACTTCTACCGCCTGTGCGGGACGCTCGACCGCGCCCTCGCCCTCGCCGATCGGCTCGCGGGCACCCGGGTACGGCACGTCGTCGACCTCTCCCATGTCGTCGCCTCCGGGGCGGCGCCCGAGGAGGCGATCGCGGCCCTCGCCTGGCGCGCCGGCGGGGACGGGATCGCCCACGTCCATCTGCGCGATGCCGTGCCCGGGAACATCAACCTCAGCATCGGCAACGGCTCCGTGGACTTCGCCGGCGCCCTCGCCGCGCTGCGGACCGCCGGCTTCGGCGGGCACTTCTCGCTCGAGCTCGAGGCCCACGACCTCACCCATGACGAGCGCCCCGCGGCCGCCGCGAAGGCCGCGAGCTTCATCACCGACCTCATCTAGCCGCCGGCACGCGCCGGCACCAGACAACGAAGGAACCACCATGAGCACCATCCAGCGCACCGCAGTCCTCACCGGAGCAACGTCCGAGAAGGGCATCGGCCTCGCCACCGCCCGCCGCTACGCCCGCGAGGGCTGGGGCGTCGTGATCCTGGACCTCGACGGCGAGAAGAGCGCGAAGACCGCCCAGGACATCGCCAACGAGTTCGGCGTGCCGGCCTTCGGCCACGAGGTCAACGTCGCCGACGAGCGCTCGGTCGAGGCCGCGCGCGCCGCCGTGGACGCCGAGGTCGCCGCCGGCCGTCTGCCGGTGGTCGGCGCGCTGGCGAACATCGCCGGGATCACCTCCCCCGTGCCGTTCCTCGAGACGGACCTGGCCCTGTGGAACAAGGTCATGGCCGTCAACGCGACCGGGACCTACCTCGTCACGCGGGCCTTCCTGCCGGCCATGGTCGAGGCCGGCTGGGGCCGGATCGTGAACATGTCCTCGGTGTCCGCCCAGCGCGGCGGCGGCGTGTTCGGCAAGGTCCCCTACTCCGCCGCCAAGGCCGCCATCCTCGGCTTCACCAAGGCCCTGGCCCGCGAGCTCGGCACCACCGGCGTCACCGTCAACGCCATCGCGCCCGGTGCCGTGGACACCGCCATCCGCGTGGGCAGCACCGAGGAGCAGGAGGCCGCCATCAATGCCGGCATCCCGATGGGCCGCAACGCCACCACGGAGGAGGTCGCCGCCATGATCACCTTCCTCTCCTCCGAGGATGCCGCCTACCTCACGGGCACGACCATTGACATCAACGGCGGCAGCCACATGCACTGACGCGGCTCCCGCCGACGTCCTCTCCCCCGCTGCCCCGCCGCTCCCGCCCCCGCCGCCCCGCCCCTTCGAAGAGAACCCACCCAGGAGATGCCCCATGACGCGCATCGTCAATGACCCCGCCGACTTCGCCGACGAGGCCCTCGCGGGCTTCTGCGACGTCCACGCGGACCTCGTCCGCCAGGTCCCCGGCGGTGCCGTCCGCCGGCGCCGGCCGGCCCGGCCGAAGGTCGCCGTCCTGGTGGGCGGCGGCTCGGGCCACTACCCCGCGTTCGCCGGGCTCGTCGGGCAGGGCTTCGCCGACGGCGCGGTCGTGGGGAACATCTTCACCTCGCCCTCTGCGCAGCAGGCCGTCTCGGTGGCCCGCGCGGCGGAGTCCGGCGCCGGCGTCGTGTTCGCCTACGGCAACTACGCCGGGGACGTCATGAACTTCGGCCTCGCCTCGGAGCGGCTCGCGGGGCTCGGGATCCGTGCGGAGAACGTGCTCGTGACGGACGACGTCGCGAGCGCGCCACCCGCGGAGGCCTCGCGCCGGCGGGGGATCGCCGGGGACTTCGTCGTCTTCAAGGCCATGGGCGCCGCGGCCGAGGCGGGGCTGGACCTCGACGAAGTGGTGCGGCTGGGCCGGAGGGCCAACGACCGCACCCGCACCCTCGGCACCGCGTTCTCCGGCTGCACGTTCCCGGGCGCGGACGCGCCGCTGTTCACGCTGCCCGAGGGGCACATGGGCCTGGGCCTCGGCATCCACGGCGAGCCCGGCCTGCGCGACGTCCCGCTGCCCGGCGCGGACGAGCTCGGCCGCACCCTCGTCGAAGGCGTCCTCGCCGAGGCGCCCGACGACGCCCGGACTGCAGCAGCCCGGCGCACGGCGGGCGCAGGGACGCGGGCGCGCATCGCCGTCGTCCTCAACGGCCTCGGCAGCACGAAGCACGAGGAGCTCTTCGTCCTGTGGAACGCGGTGGCGCCGCGGCTGCGGGACGCGGGCTACGAGATCGTCGCGCCCGAGGTCGGCGAGGTCGTCACGAGCCTCGACATGGCCGGCGCGTCGCTCACGGTCACGTGGCTCGACGACGAGCTCGAGCCCCTCTGGCTCGCCCCCGCCGAGACCCCCGCGTACCGGCGCGGGCGGGTCGCGGCGGCGGACGGCCTCGAAGCGACGCACGACGACGGCGAGCCGGCCGCCGCTGCGGGCGCGGCGCCGTCGTCCGCCCCCTCGCGCGAGTACGCGGCGGCCTGCGTCGCAGCGCTCGGCGCCGCGCGCGTGGCACTCGAGGCCCTCGAGGCGCAGCTGGGTGCGATGGACGCCGTGGCCGGCGACGGCGACCACGGGCGCGGCATGGTCCGCGGGGTCGGCGCCGCGCACAGCGCTGCCCGGGACGCGCTCGAGGCCGGGTGCGGCGCGGGATCCGTGCTCGCCGCCGCCGGCGACGCGTGGGCGGACCGGGCCGGCGGGACCTCCGGGGTCCTGTGGGGAGCGGGCCTGCGCGCGTGGGGGGAGGCCATCGGTGACCTCGAGGTGCCCGGGGCCCCCGGCGTCGCCGCCGGGGTCGGGGCGTTCTCCGACCGGATCGCGGCCCTCGGCGGGGCGCAGCCGGGCGAGAAGACCCTCGTGGACGCCCTGGTGCCGTTCGAGGAGGAGCTGCGGGCCGGCGTCGTGCGCGGGGACGCGCTCGGGGAAGCGTGGGAGCGCGCCTGCCGTGCCGCCGAGGAGGCCGCCCGGGCCACCGCCGGGCTGCGCCCGCTCAAGGGGCGGGCGCGCCCGCTGGCCGAGAAGAGCCTCGGCACGCCGGATCCCGGCGCCACCTCCCTCGCGGCCGTGTTCGCCGCGATGGGGCCATCCATTGTCACTGCTGCATTCCAGGAGGTGTCGGCATGAGCGGGCAGGGCACAAACGGGGAGAGCACGGGCGGGCTGCGGGTCGTCATCGGGTCGGACGAGGCCGGCGTGGACTACAAGGACGCGGTGCTCGCGGACCTCGAGCGCGACGGCCGGATCGCGGAGGTGATCGACATCGGCGTGGCGCGGGACGGCGAGGACTTTACGAGGCCGTACCCGTACGTGGGGATCGCGGCCGGGCAGATGATCAGCGAGGGCCGCGCGGACCGGGCGATCCTCTTCTGCGGGACGGGCCTCGGGGTCGCGATCGCGGCGAACAAGATCCCGGGGATCCGTGCCGCCACGGCGCACGACTCGTTCTCGGTGGAGCGTTCGGTGCTCTCCAACAACTGCCAGGTGCTCACGATGGGCCAGCGGGTGATCGGACTCGAGCTCGCGCGGCGTCTCGCGAAGGAGTGGCTGGGCTACACGTTCGATCCGGGCTCGGCGTCCGCGTCCAAGGTCAAGGTGCTCAGCGACTTCGAGGGCTGCTGACCCGCCCTCCCCCAACGCGTGGCCACCTCCCACCCCACGCGTGGCCGTATCTCGCCCTCGGCCAGAGATGGCCACGCGAGGGGTCAGTCCGGCAGGAGCTTGCCCGGGTTCATGATCCCGTCCGGGTCCAGCTCGTCCTTGACGGCGCGCAGGATCCGCACGCCCATGTCCCCGAGCTCCTCGCGGATCCAGGGCCGGTGGTCGGTCCCGACCGCGTGGTGGTGGGTGATGGTGCCGCCGGCGGCCATGATCGCGTCCCCGGCCGCGGCCTTGAGCCGGCGCCACTGGGCGATCGGATCCTCCTCGGCACGGGCCAGGAGCGTGAAGTACAGGGAGGCGCCGCCCTCCTCAAGGTGGGAGATGTGGCCTTGGAGCACGGTCTTCTCCCCGAGCGCCGCATAGACGGCGCCCTGGACGGCGCCATAGAGGTCCCGGAGGCTGCCCCACGTCGTTGCGGTCTCGATGGTCTCGACGAAGAGGCCCCGGTCCATGAGGTGGTCCCGCTGGTACGGGCCGCGGAAGCGGTGGGACATCCAGTGCGCCGCGATCGAGCGCGGCATCCGCACCGCACCGTGCGCGCGGAGCAGGCGGGCCAGCCGCCGACGCCGGTAGGCCAGCGAGCGCGGATCGGCGTCTTCGAGCTGGAAGACGGCGAGGGACGGCGCACGCCATCCCCGCGCCCGCAGGTACCCGTACGCGGGGATCCCGGCGGCGGCCTGGAGCAGCACGACCAGCGTCTCGTCCGCATCCGAGAGCCGCGAGACGTCCGGGAGCACGCCGCGCCCCAGCGCCTGCGCCATGTCCCGGAACGCCTCGAACCCGGCCTCCGTGTCGCGGAACGCCCATGACTCCTGGCGCACGTGCGGCCGGACCCGCTGCAGCTGCACGGTCACCTCGGTCACGATCCCGAGGAGCCCCTCGCTGCCGATCACGGCGTCGATGAGCCGGGGCCCCGCGGCCGTCTCGCCCTGGGGCGCCCTGCCGCCCAGCACCGCCTCGCCCGTGGGCGTGGCCAGGCGCAGCGCCACGACCGTGTCCTCGAACCTGCCGTAGCCCGAGGACGCCTGGCCGGCGCTGCGCGTGGCGAGGAACCCGCCCACGGTGGCCTGCTGGTAGCTCTGCGGGACATGCCCGAGCGTGAGCCCGTACGGGGCGAGCGCCCGCTCCACCTCGGGCCCGCGCATCCCGGCCTGCAGCACGGCGGTCTGCGAGACGGGGTCCACGCTGAGGAGGCGGTTGAGCCGGCGCAGGTCCACCGAGACCACGGCGCCGAACCGGCCGCGCTCGGGGTCCACGCCGCCCACTACGCTCGTCCCCCCGCCGAACGGAACCACGGCGATCCCGTGCCGCGCGCACACGGCGACCACCGCCGCGACCTGGCCCGCGTCCCCCGGGAACACGACCGCGTCCGGCGCGCGGCCGGCGTCGCCCGTCCTCAGCCGGAACAGGTCCGGATAGCCCTTCCCGCCCGCGTGCTCGATCCGCGCGAGCCGCTCGGTGCTGACATGCTCGGGGCCCACGACGCCGGCCAGGTCGCCGAGCGCTTCCCGGCCCACCGCGGGCTCGGGCAGCCTCACGTCCCCGAGCGCCACCGGCGGGGTGTCCACGGGCGAGGGCTCGAGGCCGCGGAGCGCCTTGAAGAACGGCCACGCGATCGCGGGGACGCGCCGGGCGAGTGCCGGGTCCCCCCAGCCGTGCCAGACGGACCGGCGGGGGAGGTCGGTGAGCGATTCAGCCATGCGATGTATCCTGCATCACACAGGACAGTGAGACAATCACTGCCTCACTGTCTCAGCACTCAGTGTCCAGCACTGCGTCCGCGGGCCGCAGCGCGCGACGCCGCACGAAGGGAGCCGCCGTGGGCGAGGCGAGCAGGGACCCGCTCATGGAGGCCACGCGCGCCGAGGTCGTGGCCTACGGCCTCCGCCGGGCCACCATGACCTCGATCGCCAAGCGCGCCGGGCTCAGCCGCGCCACCCTGTACCGGCGGGCGGAGTCGACTCAGCAGCTCGTCCTCGACGCCCTCGCGGCCGAGTTCGCCCGGATCCTCGACGAGGCTGCGGAGGCGGCGTCCGGGGGATCGCCGGAGCACGCGCGGGCCCGGCTCGTGGCCATCACCGAGCACGGGATCCGCCGGCTCTGGGGGGACGGGCTCGTCCGCGCGCTCCTCGACCATGACCCCGAGCTCCTCCTGCCCTACCTCGTGGACAGGCTCGGACGGAGCCAGGAGGTCGTCGTGGCGCTCATGGCGGCGGAGATCGGACGGGCCCAGTCGGACGGGAGCGCGCGTGCGGGCGATCCCCGGACCCTCGCCGTCGTCATCGTCCAGGCCCTCACCCCGTTCGTGGTGGGCCGGCGCCTCCTGGAGGGCACGGCCGGGCAGGCGGACTGGCCTACCGAGGCCGCCCGCCTCGTGGACGCGTACCTCACGCCGACGGCCTCGCCGTGAACCGCAGCCCCCGGCCCGGCGGCCCCCACAGCCCCGGCAGCCTCAACGCCGCCCAGCGCGCCCGCTCGCTCGCCCGGCTCGCCGAGGAGCGGTATGACGTGATCGTGGTGGGGGGCGGGGTGACCGGCGCGGGCGTGGCGCTGGACGCCGCGTCGAGGGGACTGCAGACGGCCCTCGTGGAGCGGGTGGACCTCGCCGCGGGGACGAGCCGCTGGAGCAGCAAGCTCGTCCACGGCGGCCTGCGCTACCTCGCGCAGGGGGATCTGGGAATCGCCTACGAGTCCGCGCGGGAGCGGCACTGCCTCATGACCCGGATCGCCCCGCACCTCGTGCGCCCGCTCGCGAACATCGTCCCGGACACGGGCCGGCTCGCGGCGGCGGCGGGCGGCGCCGGGATCGTCCTCGCGGACGCACTGCGCCGGGCGGCCAGGACACCGGAGGATCTCCTGCCCCGGCCCCAGCGCGTCTCGGGCCAGCGCATCCGCGAGCTCGTCCCCGCTGCCAGGCCCGGCCTGCGCGGCACCTCGTACTACGACGGGCAGCTCGAGGACGACGCGCGCCTCGTCATCGCCCTCGCCCGCACCGCCGCGGCCTACGGCGCGGACATCGTGACCCACTGCGCCGCCCGACCGCTCGGCCCCGACCGCGCCGAGCTGGCCGACCGGATCACCGGCGGGCGCCTCGAGGCCCGCGGCCACGTTGTCCTCGCGACCGGCGTGTGGGGCGACGAGTTCGAACCCTCCCTGCGCATCACGCCCTCGCGCGGCTCCCACCTCGTGCTGCGCGCCGAACGCCTCGGCTTCCCGCGCGCCCAGCTCAGCGCCCCCGTGCCCGGCCACTTCGGCCGGTTCGCCTTCACAGTCCCCCTGGGCGACGGCCTCGTGCTCCTGGGAGTCACCGACGAGCCCGCGCCCGGCGCGGACGGACTCGCCCCCGCCGTGCCGCCCGAGGACGAGGCCTTCCTCCTCGCGACGATGAGCACCGTGCTCGAGCGTCCGCTCACCCCCGCGGACGTCGTGGGCAGGTTCGCCGGCCTGCGCCCGCTCGTGGCACGGACGACGGCGCACGGCGGCGCGGGCGCGCACGGCGGCTCGCGCGCGGGGAGGCACGGGGGCTCGGGCGCGGGGACCGCCGACGCCTCCCGCCGGCACCTCCTCATCGACGAGCCGGGCCGGCCCATCACCGTCACGGGCGGCAAGCTCACCACCTACCGGCGCATGGCCGAGGACGCGGTCGACGCCGTCCTGCGCCGCAGGGGAACGCCCTCCGGGACAGGGCGCACCGCGGCCTGCCGCACGCGGGGCCTTCCCCTCCTCGGCGCGGCACCGCCCGAGGCCCTGGCCGCGGTGCGCGCCCCTGCGCGGCTCGTGCGCCGCTACGGCACTCTCGCCGCCGAGGTGCAGGCGCTCGCTGACGCCGACCCTGCCCTCGCGCAGCCCGTCGCGCCGGGCTGCCCCACCATCGCGGCGGAGTTCGTGTACGGGGTGCTGCACGAGGGCGCGCTCACCGTCGCGGACCTCCTCGAGCGCCGCACGCGCGTGGGGTTCGTCGAGGCCGACCTCGCCGCGGCCGACCCCTCAGCCGAGACCGCCCTTTCCCACGGAGGCTAGCGATGCCAGACTCATCGTCCATGCCGTTCCTGCACCAGAAGGCTCCCGGCGCCCCGGAACCGGCAGGGCCGGCAGCGTCGTGGAGCCCCGCCCGCCTCGCCGCGCTCGCAGGGCTGGCCGAGGGAACGGGACCCGCGCTCGAGGTGACCTCCCCGAGCGAGGGCCGGCCGCTCGCCGTCGTGCGCCAGGCACGCGAGGGCGAGGCGCGCGCCGCTGTGGACCGGGCGCGGGAGGCGCAGAGGGCGTGGGCCGCGCGGCCTGTGCGCGAGCGCGCGGCGGTGGGGCACAGGTTCGCGCGGCTGGTCCTGGACCGGCGGGACGAGATCCTGGACCTCCTCCAGGCGGAGACCGGCAAGGCGCGGCTCGCGGCGCTCGAGGAGGTCATGGACGCCTCGCGGACGGCCGCCTACTACGCGCACGCGGCGCCGCGCCTCCTGCGCCCGCAGCGGCACGTCGGCGCTCTCCCGCTCCTGACCCGGAGCACCGAGCTGCGCCACCCCAAGGGCGTGGTCGGGGTCATCACGCCCTGGAACTACCCGTTCACGCTCCCGGCCTCGGACTCGGTGCCCGCCCTCCTGGCCGGGAACGCAGTGGTCATCAAACCGGACCACCAGACGCCCCTCACGGCACTGCTCGTCCTCGCGCTGCTGCGCGAGGCGGGCCTGCCCGAGGGCGTGGCGCGCGTGGTGCCGGGCACGGGCCCGGTCACGGGAGCCGAGCTCGTGGACGCGGTGGACTACGTCATGTTCACCGGGTCCACCGCCACGGGCCGGGCGATCGCGGCGCGCTGCGGCGAGCGGCTCATCGGCTTCTCCGGCGAACTGGGCGGGAAGAACCCGCTGCTCGTGCTGCCGGACGCGGACATCCCCGCCGCCGCGGTCGGCGCCGCGCGGGCGTGCTTCTCCAATGCGGGCCAGCTGTGCGTGGGGCCCGAGCGGATCTACGTCCACGAGGCCGTGCGCGAGCGCTTCACCGAGGCGTTCGTGGCCGAGGTCGCCGGGATGCGCATGGGGCCCGGCACCTCGTGGGAGACGCAGCTCGGCTCGCTGACCTCGCCCGAGCACCTCGCGAGGGTGCACTCCCAGCTGGACGACGCCGTTGCCCGGGGCGCCCGGGTCCTCACCGGCGGCGCGGCCCGGCCGGACGTGGGCCCCCTGTTCTTCGCCCCGACTGTGCTCGCGGACGTGCCCGAGTCCGCGGCGCTGTGCCGCGAGGAGACGTTCGGCCCGATCGTGGCGGTCTACCCCGTGGCGAGCGAGGAGGAGGCCTTCGCGCGGGCCAACGACACCCCGTACGGGCTCAACGCGAGCCTCTGGACCGCGCCCTCGCGCGGACGCCGGCTCGGGGCGAGGCTCGAGGCCGGGACGGTCAACGTCAACGAGGGGTACTCCGCCGCGTGGGGAACGCACTCGGCAGCGATGGGCGGGTGGAAGGAGTCCGGGCTGGGCCGGCGGCACGGCCCCGAGGGCCTCCTGAAGTACACCGAGGCGCAGACCATCGCCGTGCAGCGGCTGCTGCCCATCGCGCCGTGGCCCGGCCTGGGCGGCGAGCGCTGGGCCGGGCTGCTCACGGGCGCCGTCCGGATGATCAACCGCTTCCGCTGAGGAGGAGCACATGTACCGAGGAACACGCATGGCCGGGGCGCGCATCCTGATCACCGGCGGGGCCTCCGGGATCGGGCGGCTCATGGCCCTCGAGGCGGGCCGGCGCGGCGCCGAGGTGGTCGTGTGGGACCTGGCGCACGACGGCGGCGCGTCGGTGGCCGCCGAGGTCGTCGCCACCGGGGGGCTCGCCATCGCGCGCCGCGTGGACGTCACCGACCCGGCGCAGGTGGCCGAGGCCGCCCGGCACACGGGCGAGGTGGACGTCGTCGTGAACAATGCCGGAGTGGTGACGGGCAAGCGGCTGCTGGACGCGAGCGAGGACGCGCTGCGCCGCACGCTCGAGGTGAACACCCTCGCGCTGTACTGGGTCACGCGGGCGTTGCTGCCGGGCATGGTCGAGCGGGGCCGGGGCACGGTCGCGACGATCGCGAGCGCCGCGGGCCTCATCGGTGTGGCGAACCAGACCGACTACTCGGCCAGCAAGTTCGCCGCCCTCGGGTTCATGGAGTCGCTGCGGGCCGAGCTGCGCGCGGACGGGCACGGCGCGGGGACCCTCGTGGTGTGCCCGTACTACATCAACACGGGCATGTTCGAGGGGGTCCAGACGAGGTTCCCGCTGCTCCTGCCAATCCTCGAGGAGCGCGAGGTGGCGCTCAAGGTCATCGACGGGATCGAGTCCGGCAGGGAGCAGATCATCCTGCCGCCGTTCGCCCGGCTCGTGCCGCTCCTGCGCGTCCTGCCGACCCGCGCGTTCGACCGCGTGGCGGACTTCTTCGGGATCAACCGGACCATGGACGGGTTCGTGGGGCGGCGGCAGGACGCGGGCTGAGGCGGGACGCGGGCTGAGGCCGGCCCGTCAGCCCAGGGCGAGCCAGTTGCGGCGGTTGGCGAGGGCCGCGCCCTCGGCGTCACCGCGCCGCAGGCAGTCGATGATCTCCTCGTGCACCGCGACCGACCCGTGGGCCTCCCGCCCGCCGAACCGCAGGCGCTCCGCGCGGCGCAGCACGGGGCCCGCCTGCTCGAGCGCGCTGGCGGCCACGGGGTTCCCGCTCGCCGCGATGAGCACGCCGTGGAAGTCGCCGTCGGCAGCGAGCGCCGCCTCGACGTCGCCAGCCTCCACCGCGGCGGCGAACGCGGCGTTCGCCTCGGCCATCCTCGCGAGGAGGGCTTCGTCGAGGGAGGGCGCGGCGAGCCGGGTCACGAGCTCGTGGAGCGCCGCGACCACCTCCCGCGCATGCCGGGTGGCCTCGGGATCATAGGGGGCCACCGTCGTCGAGCGCCCCGGCTCCGAGACGACGAGTCCGGCGCGCTCGAGGCGCAGGAGGGCCTCGCGGATGGGGGTGCGGCTCACGCCGAGCCACTGCTCGAGCTCGGAGTCCCGCAGCCGCTCCCCCGGCGCAAGCGTCCCGTCCACGATCGCGTCGCGGATCGACTCGTACACGTTGTCGCGCAGGAGGGACCTCTTGTGGACTCCCTCGCGGGATGGGACGGGCATGCCGCACATCGTATATCGCGTGCGGGAAGGCCTTGACGTCGGAGGGGTGCGGAATGCAATATATTGCATTCCCCCGCATTCTCCGAAGGAGCTCCTATGGCCCTCTCCGACTTCGAGCGCTACCCGCTGACCTTCGGGCCCAGCCCCATCCACCACCTCCCGCGCCTGAGCCAGCACCTCGGCGGCGCCCAGATCTGGGCCAAGCGGGAGGACGTCAATTCGGGGCTGGCCTTCGGGGGCAACAAGACCCGCAAGCTCGAGTACCTCGTCCCGGATGCCCTCGCCCAGGGCGCGGACACGCTCGTCTCGATCGGCGGCTACCAGTCCAACCACACGCGCCAGGTCGCTGCAGTAGCGGCCAAGCTCGGCCTCAAGGCCCGGCTCGTGCAGGAGAACTGGGTGGACTGGCCGGACCCCCTCAGCGACCGCGTGGGCAACATCCAGCTCTCGCGCCTCATGGGCGCGAAGGTCACGCTCGACTCGGCCGGCTTCGACATCGGGTTCCGCGACTCGTGGAGCGCCGCCATCGAGGAGGTCAGGGCAGAGGGCGGCACGCCCTACGCGATCCCCGCGGGCGCTTCGGACCACCCCCTCGGCGGCCTCGGCTTCGCGAACTGGGCCTACGAGGTGGAGCAGCAGGAGAGGGAGCTCGGCGTCTTCTTCGACACGATCGTGGTCTGCACCGTCACCGGCTCGACCCACGCAGGCATGATCGCCGGCTTCGCGGGCCAGGACCGCCCACGCCGCGTGATCGGCATCGACGCCTCCGCGACTCTGGAGAGGACCCGCGCGCAGGTCGCGCGGATCGCGCGCAGCACCGCCGAGCTCATCGGGCTCGGCCGCGAGCTGCGCGATGACGAGATCACGGTCCTCGAGGGCTGGGCAGGGGACCTCTACGGCATCCCAGTCGAGTCCACGGTCGAGGCGATCCGCCTCGGCGCCTCGCTCGAGGGCATGATCACGGACCCGGTCTACGAGGGGAAGTCCCTCGCGGGCCTCATCGACCTCGTCACGAGCCGTGGGATCCCTGCGGACAGCAACGTCCTCTATGCGCACCTCGGCGGCCAGCTGGCCCTCAACGCATACAGCGGCGCGTTCCGCTGAGCTGGCGGGCGCCGGCCGAGGCCCCGGCGGGCCGGCTCCTCGGATGGGGTCGTCCCGCCACGCGCCGGGCGAGACGTGGCCACGCGTTGGGCCAGAGGTGGCCACGCGCCGGGCGAGACGTGGCCACGCGTCAGCTTGCGCTCTTCCTGCGGCGGGCCGGGGCCTTGGCGGCCTTCTCCTCCTTCGGCGGCTCCGCGTCCTCTCGCTTCGCCGCCGACCGCGAGCGCGAGCGCGCGGGCTTGGGCGACTCCCCGGCGTCGTCCGCGGCCTTCTTCGACCGGCTCCGCGAGCCGGAGGACGGCTTCGCCTCGGCGGCCCCGTCCGAGGCCTTGCGGCGCGACTCGACCGAGCGCCGCAGGGCCTCCATGAGGTCCAGGACCTCGGCCCCCTCGCGCTCCTCGGGCTGCTCGCCGAACGTCTCCTCGGTGTCCACGGCGTCCCCCTTGGCGAGCTTGGCCTCGACGAGCTGGCGCAGCTGCTCCTGGTACTCGTCGGCGAACTGCTCCGGCTCGAACTCGGCGGAGAGGCTCTCCACGAGCGAGGAGGACATCTTGAGCTCCTTGTCCGAGATCCTCACCTCGGTGTCCGTGAGGATGGGGAACGCGGCTTCGCGCACCTCGTCCGGCCACAGGAGCGACTGGAGCACCATGACGTCCCCGCGCACGCGCAGCGCCCCGAGCCGGGTCTTCTGCCGGAGGGCGAACTTGACGACGGCGGTCAGCTCGGTCTGCTCGAGGGTCCGCTTGAGCAGCTGGTACGGCTTGACGCCGACCTTCTCGGGTTCGAGGTAGTAGCTCTTCTCGAAGAACATGGGGTCGATCTGCTCGTCGGGGACGAACTCGACCACCTCGATCTCGCGGCTGCGCTCCACCGGCAGGGACTCGAAGTCCTCGTCCGTGATGACCACGGTGCGGCCGCCCTCCTCGTAGGCCTTGTCGATGTCCGCGTACTCGACCACCTCGCCGCACACCTCGCACCGGCGCTGGTAGCGGATGCGCCCCCTGTCCTTGTCGTGGACCTGGTGGAGCTTGAGGTCGTGGTCCTCGGTGGCGCTGTACACCTTCACGGGCACGCTGACCAGACCGAAGCTGATGGCGCCCTTCCAGATCGACCGCATGTGCCCAGTGAACCGCAGATCCCCGGGCTTGAACAGGTTCACTCCTCCCCGGCGAGCCGTGCGGGCGGGCCCTTCGCCCCTGTCTGCCCGGCTGCCGGGAGCGCACTGTGGGAGAGAAGGGCACGTTCATCGCCACCGTTCGCACCCCCCCGGAGAACGCCATGCACATCCTTGTCGCCTATGCCACCAGGCACGGCTCCACGGCCGGCATCGCCGAGCGCATCGGGGCAGCGCTCGACGCCTCGGGGCACTCGGCCACCGTCAAGCCCGTCCACGAGGTCGAGGACCTCAGCCACTACGACGCCGTCATCCTCGGCAGCGCGGCGTACGCCTTCCACTGGCTGAGGGAGGCGACCTCATTCGCCAAGCGCCACAAGGCCGAGCTGTCCCAGCGGCCCATCTGGCTGTTCAGCAGCGGCCCGCTCGGGGAGGAGACCGTGGACGAGAAGGGCCGCCCCGTGCTCGAGGCCGCCGAGCCCAAGGAGTTCGAGAAGTTCGCCGACGTGCTCAACGTCCGGGGGGACGTGGTGTTCTTCGGCGCGTGGGACCCTGCTTCCCCGCCCGTGGGAGTCCTCGAGAGGGCCATGAGCCACCTGCCGGGGGACCCCCGCAGCGCCCTGCCTTCCGGCGACTTCCGCCACTGGGACCAGGTCGAGGCCTGGGCGCGGGAGATCGCGAAGGAGCTCACGGCCGAGGAGGTCTGAGATGCAAGGGCCCTCCCTGTGGGTGTGTTCGCTCCCGCTCGTTATGGGGCGCGACACGGCCCCGGTTCCGCGCGGCACGCCGTGCCGGGCTCCCGGCCGAGCCCCATAACGAGCAGGACCGTACGCGACCTCGTCCGGAGCTCCCGGCCCGGGGCCACACGCCTCAGCCCAGCAGCGTGACCTCGAGCTCGGCGAGCGCGAACGGGGCCTCCGCCTCGAGTTCGAGCACCGTCTCCGTCCCGCGCGGGAACACCAGGTCCGTGAGGGCCACGAGTCCGTCCTGCGCGAAGGCCTCGATGGAGCACGCGTCCACGATCACGTCGAGCCGCACACCCTCCTCGGCCCCGGGCAGCGGCGCCGCCTCGACGGAGGCGAAGAGTCCGTGGAAGTCTGTCAGGCCCGAGCCCGTACGGTCGAGGGTGAGCATGCCGGCGTCCGGGTCGACCCGCAGGAGGGCCCCCTCATCCTCACCGGTCACCAGCCGCAGCGTGCAGGCCGGCGAGCCGGCGGGAAGCGCGAGCCTGACTCGGAAGGCCTCCCCGCGGGGCACCCTCGCGACCCGCGTCCGGCCCGCGGGCAGGGACCGCGAGGCCCCGGCGGGCAGGGCGGCCGCGCCGCGCACGGGCCCCCGGTCCTCGGGCAGCAGCGGCCGCTGCGCGAGCACGTGCCGCCCACCGGCCCGGTGAAGGGAGACCTCGCGCGGGAGCGACATCGCACTGCGCCACCCGCCCGGCACAGCACCCGCGGCGCCGGAGTCGGCCGCGGCCGTGGGCGTCGCCGCCGCGTAGTCCCAGTTGCTCATCCACCCGAGCATGACGCGCCGGTCCTCGACCCCACTGAAGGAGACCGCGGCGTAGTAGTCCCGGCCCCAGTCGAGCCAGTCGAGCGCGCGGAGCCCCACCGCGCCCTGCGCAGGACCGTCGGCCGCCACGGGAGCGGCGGGTGCGGCGTCCTCGGCGCGGAACCGCACGCCGTCGAACTCGCCGACGAAGTACTGCGTCCCCGAGCCGCCGGCCACCCCGCCCGGGTTGAGGCTCACGATCAGCACCCAGCGGGTCTCCCCCGGAACGCCCTCCACGGGCAGCTCGAAGAGGTCCGGGCACTCCCACACCCCGCCCATGGCCCCGGCGGGGCCGAAGTCGGAGAGGTAGCGCCACTCTGTGAGGTTGTCCGAGGCGTAGAAGAGGACGCGGTGCTCCTCGGCCTCGACCACGGCCATGACCCAGTACTCCCCCGCCGGGCCGGCGTACCGGAAGACCTTGGGGTCGCGGAAGTTCGCGGACCCGCGGTCCAGGACGGGGTTGCCGGCGTGCTTGGTCCAGGTCGCGCCGTCGTCGAGGCTGTACGCGAGGGACTGGGCCTGGGTCCCGGGGCGGTCGGCGCCCTCGGAGTACGCGCTCGTGTAGACGGCGACGAGCGGGATGACCTCCTCGCCGTCCGAACCCGGCGCCGCACCGTCGGCGAAACCGGCCGTGTTGCCCGGATCCGCCACGACGCTGCCCGAGAAGATGGCCTCGTGCTCGGTGCACGGGATCGCGACGGGCTGCTCGGTCCACGTGTGCAGGTCCGGCGAGGTCGCGTGGCCCCAGGACATGTTGCCCCAGACGGGGGCGGACGGGTTGTGCTGGTAGAAGAGGTGGTACACGCCGCGGTGGAAGACGAGCCCGTTGGGATCGTTCATCCAGTTCCGGGCGGGCGCGAAGTGGACGCGCGGGCGGTAGTCGTCGCGGACAGGTGCAGTGGCAGTCATGGCTTCTCTTCGTGGTCTGTGGGGTGCGCGGCGGGCTGCGGGGCTGCTGCGGGTTCGACGGCGGGCACTTCCGTGAGGCGGGGCGGCTCGGCTCCGGCCCGGGAGACGGTGACGGCAGCGGCGCGGGCGGCGAACCGCCCGGCGTCCGCGAGCGCATGGGCACTGAGGGCACCGATCGGGGCGAGCCGGTCTCTCCCGGCGGCCAGGAGCGCGTGCACGAGTGCGGACATGTAGCTGTCCCCGGCCCCGACCGTGTCCCGGACCGCGACTGGCACTGGCGGGACCTCGACCTCGTGCCCGCCCGAGAGCAGGAGCGAGCCGCTCGCGCCCAGGGTGACGGCGACGACGGCGGGCCCCCGGTCCGCGATCCGGCGCGCCGCGTCGCGCGGGGCAAGGCCCGGGCAGAGGTAGGCGGCGTCCTCGTCGCTGAGCTTGACGACGTCGGCCAGGCCGGCGAGGCGCTCGAACCTCGTCAGGGCCTCGGCGTGCGGGCCGACGAGGGCGGGGCGGATGTTGGGATCGAAGCTCACGGTCGAGCCGGAGCCGCCCGCGCCCGGTCCCCCCGTGCCCGGTCCCCTCCGGGCGGCGCGCACGATCTCCTCGACGCGCTCGGCCCCGGGGGCCAGGAACGCGGCGACGGAGCCGACGTGCACATGCCGTGCAGGCGGCAGCGCCACCTCGCCGGGGAGCTCCCAGGCGAGGTCGAACTCGTAGGAGGCTGCGCCGTCGTCCGCGATCACCGCAGCCGCGCTCGAGGTGACGGGCAGGCAGAACGACTCCGGCAGGACCTCCACGCCCGAGGCCGCGAGCCGCGCGGCGATCGCCTCGCCGCGCGGGTCCGGGCCGAGGGCCGTGAGGAACGCCGTGGGCGTGCCGAGCCGGGCGAGGCCGAGCGCCACGTTCGCGGGCGAGCCGCCGGGGTGCTCGCGGGTGCCGGCCGCGGTCCGGATGATGTCGGTGAGGCTCTCCCCCACCACCAGGACTCGCGTCACCCCTTGACCCCGCTGGCCGCGATGCTGTTGACGAACGCGCGCTGGAAGGCGATGAACAGGGCCACGACCGGGAGCGTGATGAGGGACGTGTACGCCATGACCTCGCCCCAGGAGACGTTGAGCTGGAAGAAGTACTGCACGCCGAGCATCACCGGGCGCAGCTCCTCGGTCTGGACCACCATGAGCGGCCACAGGTACGAGTTCCACGCGGGCAGGAAGGTCAGGATCGCGACGGTCGCGACGGCCGGGCCGGAGAGCGGCATGACCACGCGGCGGTAGATCGTGAACCAGCCGGCGCCGTCCATGCGGGCGGCCTCGTCGAGCTCCTTGGGGATGGACTCGAAGTACTGGTGGAAGAGGTAGATGGAGAACGCGTTCGCGATGAACGGCACGATCTGCACGTGGTAGGTGTCCAGCCAGCCCGTGGTGAGCTCGAGGCTGAACCCGTTGGCCGTGAGCCAGGGCAGCTGGTTGACCCACCACACGAGCGGGAGCGCGAGGGTCTCGAACGGGACGATCAGGGTGGCGATGACGAGTGTGAGCACCACGCCCTTCCCGCGGACCCGCATGCGGGAGAGGGCGAAGGCGGCCATCGAGTTCACGAGCACGCCGAGCACCACGGTCACCGCGGAGATCCCCACGGAGTTGAGCAGGAAGCGGGCCGCGGGCACGCGGTCGAACACGGCCGCGTAGTTCTCGAAGGAGAGGTGGCCCACGGGCAGGAAGGCCGCGAGCGAGCCCATGTCCCCGAAGATCTGCGTGTCCGGCTTGAGCGAGGACACGAACATGAACAGGAGCGGGAAGCTGAACACCACCGCGAGGGCCGCGCGCAGGATCCACCCGCCGAGCCCGGTCCCGGGGCGCAGCGAGCGCGTGGCGGCTCCCCTCCCGCGGCGGCCCGGGTTCCCGCGGACGACGGCGCGCCGAGCCGCCGCGTCCGGCCCGCCGATGCGGGGCTTGCCCGTGCGGGCTGCGCGTGGGCGGGCTGTCTCTGGCACTGGGGTGGTGGTCATCAGGACTTCTCCCGGGTGAGGTAGCGCTGGACGCTCGAGACGATGAGGACGAGGACGAAGAAGACCAGGGAGATCGCCGAGGCGTAGGAGGTCTCCTGCTGGCGGAACCCGGTCTGGACGGCCTGGTGGACGATCGTGGTCGTGGAGTCGAGCGGGCCGCCCTGGGTCATGACGTCGATCTGGGTGAAGAGGCTGAGCGCCTGGATGGTGATGGTGACGAGGATGAGGTTCCGGGTGGGCCGCAGGCTGGGCCACGTGATGCTCCAGAACCGCTGCCAGTTGGACACGCCGTCCAGGGCGGCGGCCTCGTAGAGGTCCCCGGGGATGGTCTGCAGGCCGGAGAGCCAGATGATCATGTGGAAGCCGGCGGCCTGCCACACGGACATGAGGATGATGGCGGGCATCGCGGTGGCGGGGTCGTTGAGCCAGTCCGGCCCCTCGACGAGGCCGAAGGTCCCGGCCCGGATGACCTCGTTGAGCAGGCCCTCCTGGCGGTACATGAACAGCCACAGGAGCGAGACGACCACCATGGAGGTCACGACCGGGAGGAAGTACACGGTGCGGAAGAAGTTCACGCCGCGCACCCGGGCGTTGACCAGGAGCGCCATGCCGAGCGCGAGCCCGGACTGGAGCGGCACCACGACCGCCGCGAAGTAGGCCACGTTGGCCAGTGCCCGCCAGAACGTCTCGTCCTCGGCGAGGCGGATGAAGTTGTCCAGGCCCACGAACTGGGGCGGGTACGGGGAGATGAGGCGCGCGTTGGTGAACGCGAGGCCGAACGCGAGCCCGGCGGGGATGACGACGAAGAGGATGAGCAGGAGCAGGCCCGGGCCGAGCATGGCCCAGCCCATCCGCGCCTCGCGCCGGTGCATCGAGAGGGTGTTGGCAGTCATGGGGGTCTTCCAGTCAGGTCAGGACGGGCGTCTGCTGAGGACGGCGTCCGCTGGGGGGGACGGCGTCTGGCGGGCGGGGGTCCGTGAGCTGGATCCCCGCCCGGCCCGGGCTCAGCCCTTGTAGCCGCCGTTGGACTTGATGTTGGTGTCGATGTCCTTGGCCGCCTTGTCCAGTGTGGACTTGGGGTCCGCACCGGCGAGGATGTCCTGGACGGCCTTGCCGAACTCGGTGGCGATGAACGGGTAGGCGGGCGTCTCGGGGCGCAGTACCGCGGACTTCTCGGAGAACGCGCGGAAGATGCTGTTCTCGCCGCCGGGGGCGTAGGCCGGGATGAGCTCGGCGGCCTCTGCCGTGGTGGGGATGGTGCCGGTGGCCTTGGCGATCTTGGCGATGTTCTCCGGCTTGAGCGTGAAGGAGAGGTAGTCCATGGCTGCCTCGGCGTTCCTGCACCCGCTCGTCACGCCCCACTGCCATGAGCCGCCACCGATCTTCGGGCCGTTGCCCAGGTCCACGGACGGCATGACCACGAGGTCCTTGCCGAGCTCGGCGCGGGCCTTGTCCGCGGCCCACGAGCCGGTGTAGAGGACCGCGCTCTTGCCGTTGAGGAAGTCCGCGGTGCTGTCCTTTCCGCTCTTCTGGGCCATGTAGCCCTTGTCCACCAGGCCGCGGAACCACTGCGCCCACTCGACCGCGGCGTCGCCGTTGAGCGAGCCCTCCGCGGTCTCGAAGCCATCGCGGTTGATGAGGTCTCCGCCTGCGGACTGCAGGAACGGTGAGTACGCGTACGGGAGCCACTCCCCGGTGCCCGCCGTGCCGAGGTCCAGGGGGTGCTCCCACTTGCCCAGGCCCTTGAGCTTGGCCAGGGCGGAGTCGAACTCGTCCTTGGTCCACGGCGAGTCGATCGTCGGGATGCGCACGCCGGCGGCGGTGAGGTCCGACTTCCGGGCGAGCATCGCGAGGGCCACGTCGTAGTGGCCGAACGAGTAGGTCTTGCCGTTCCACACGCCGAGCGTGGAGGGGAGGTTCTTGCCCAGGTCCGCCTCGAGCTCGAGGGGCACGAGGTACTGGGACCAGGCCCAGTTGGGCACGTTCGGACCGTCGATGTCCACGATGCACGGGAGCTTCTTCGCCGAGGCCGCCGCGACGACCGAGTCGTTGTAGGAGTCCTGCGGGAAGGCCTGGACCTTGATGGTGGCCTTCTTGTCCGGGCTCGCGTTGTACTCGTCCACGAGCGACTGGACCGCAGCGAGCTCGTCCTTGTTGCCCGCATTGTGCGTCCAGAGGGTCACCTCGCCGTTGGCACCATCGCCGGAGGCGCTGCCCGAGCCGGAGCCGCAGGCCGCGAGGGAGCCGCCGAGTGCGGTGGCCACTACACTGGCAGCCAGGAGCCGCTTGAGCGCTGTCTTCATGAGCGTCGTTCCTTCTTCTCTTGTCCTTGGGGGACGGGGGGTGGGTTGGCTCCGATCGGGGTGTGGCTGTTGCAGCAGCCGCACCCCACACGAAGCCGTGCGGGGGTCATGTCCCCAACCGGGGTTGCGGGGTCAGCCTGCGCGGGGCGGCGCGACTGAGCCCCGCCGCACGATGGGGCAGTCGAAGCGCATCTGGACCGTCTCGCCGTCCGGCGCGACGCCCTCGATCTCGTCCAGGAGCCGCGTCACCGCCCATCGGCCCATGCCGTAGTGCGGCAGGGCCACGCTCGTGAGGCCCGGCCACAGGCCGTCGGCGATGATCTCGAAGTTGTCGATGCTCACCACCGAGAGGTCGTCGGGGATGGTCAGGCCCAACTGGGCCGCCACCTCGTACAGTCCGAACGCCTGCCGGTCGTGGAAGCAGAAGACCGCAGTGGGCCGATCCGCCATGCCGAGCAGCCGCTGCGCACCGGACCGCCCACCCGAGACGGCGGGCGCCTCCCGGGTGACCAGACCGGCGTCGTACGCGATGCCCGCCTCCGAGAGCGCCTCGCGGTACCCGGCGAGGCGCCCGGCGGCGGCCGGGATGTCGTCGGCGTTGTTGATGAAGCCGATCCGGGTGTGGCCCGCCGCGAGGAGCTCGCGCACCGCGGTGCGGGCGGCGGCCTCCTCGTCCGGGACCACGGAGGAGAAGCTGCCCTCGGGATCGAAGGCGTCGAGCAGGACGGTCGGCACGCGGCCGGCACCCTCGGGGACCCGGGCCTCCTGGTGGTACATGCGGGCCACGACCACGCCGTCCACCTGGTGCTGGAGGAGCGCCGCGAGCTGCTTCTGCTCGAGGTCCCAGTTCCGGCCGCTGTCCACGAGCATGAGGAGCCAGCCGCGCTCATAGGCCGCGTCCTGCGCGCCGAGGATCATCTCGCCGGCGAAGGGGGTGCTCGCGATCTCGTCGCTGACGAGGCCGAGGAGGTAGGAGCGCTGGTTCCGCAGGCCGCTCGCGAGGCGGTTCGGGGCGTAGCCGAGGGTGGTGGCCACCTCGCGGACGTGCTCGCGGGTCTCGGGGCTGACCCGGTGCTGGTTGGCCTCGCTGAGGGCGTGGGACACCGTGGTCACGGAGACCTCTGCGGCCTTCGCCACGTCGCGGATGCCGACCTTGCCCATCGCGCCGCTCCTTCCAAAACGTTTTGTATGCGGTAGATCACAGTGTGCAGCAAACCGTTTTGCAAAGTCAACCCCCGATGGTGCAGCCCGAGGCCGGAGGGGCTGTCAGCTCCTGCTCGTTATGGACTCCGCCACGCGCGCCGCGCGGGGCAACACGCCGTTCCAATCCACAGGAGTGCTCCCGATACGAGCGGGAGCGAACGCCGCTGTCCCGCCCGTGACCACTCAGTTCCCCAGATCGAGGATGTGCCGGATGTCGAAGGCTGCCGCGGTCTCGAGCTGCGCGTACGTGCAGCTCGCGGGGTCCCGGTCGGGGCGCCACCGCCGGAACTGAGCGGTGTGCCGGAAGCGGTCACCCTCCATGTGGTCGTACGCGACCTCCACCACGCGCTCGGGCCGCAGCGGCACGAAGGAGAGGTCTTTGCCTCCGCTCCAGCGGCTCACGGCGCCGGGCAGGCGCTGTCCCTGGTGGGCGGACTGGTCGGCCCACTTCCCCCACGGGTGCGCACCGAGGTCCTCCTCGACGAGCGGCGCGAGTTCCGTGACCAGCTCCCGCCGCTTCGCCATGGGGAACGACGCCGCGACGCCCACGTGATGGAGCGTCCCCGCGTCGTCGTAGAGCCCGAGCAGGAGCGAGCCGAGCGCGTTCGCGTCCGCCTTGTGAGGGCGGTACCCGGCCGCGACGCAGTCCGCCGTGCGCTCGTGCTTGACCTTGAACATGGTCCGCTTGCCCGGCTCGTACCTCGCGTCGAGCGGCTTGGCGATCACGCCGTCGAACCCTGCGCCCTCGTACTCGGTGAACCAGCGCTCGGCCTCGGCGAGGTCCGCGGTCGACGGCGTGAGGTGCACCGAGCCGGTCGGCCCGCCGAGCGCTTGGCGCAGCAGGTCGCGGCGGTCGCCGAAGGGGCGGGCCATGAGGTCCTCGTCGCCGAGGGCCAGGAGGTCGAACGCGATGAGCGAGGCGGGGGTCTGCTCGGCGAGGAGGTTCACGCGGCTCTCGGCCGGGTGGATCCGCTGCTGGAGCGCTTCGAAGTCCAGTCGGTCGTCGCGTATGAGGACGATCTCGCCGTCCACCACGCAGCGCGCAGGGAGCTCGGCGCGGAGCCTCTCCACGAGCTCCGGGAAGTAGCGCGTGAGGGGCTTGTCATTCCGGCTGCCGAGGACCACCTCGTCGCCGTCCTTGAAGACGATCGTGCGGAAGCCGTCCCACTTGGGCTCCACGTGCCCCACGTCCGGGATCTGCTTGACGGGCTTGGCGAGCATCGGTTCGACCGGCGGCATCACGGGGAGGTCCATGGGGACATCCTGCTCCGTGGAGGGCCGGCCCAAACAGGGTCTGGCAGGCGAAGAGCAGCGAGTGCCGCTGCCCGCATCGCCGAGCAGCCCGTCCGCGAAGGCGGGCAGAGGCACGACGCCGGGCACTCGCCGTCGTGCCTCTGCCCGCTGCGGCAGCCGGCCGGCCGTCGCTAGCGGGCGTCCGCTGGAAGACCGAGCTCGGCAGCGGCGGCGTTCGCCTCGAGCTGCTCGACCGACTTGCAGCCCGGGATCACGGCGGTGACAGCCGGCTGCCGCAGGCACCAGGCCAGCGCCCACGCTGCCATGTCCGCACCCGGCGGCACCTCCTCCTCGGCGATCCGCTGGACCTCCGAAAGGCGCTCCTGGGTCCGCTCGTCGGGCCGCCGGGAACGTGTGTCGGCGGGATCCGTGAACCGGGTGCCCGGCGCGTACTTGCCCGACAGCAGCCCACCGGCCAGCGCCTCGCGTGCGAGGACCCCGAGATCCTGCCGCTCGCAGGAGGCGAGGACCTCCTCCTCGGGCTCCCGGTCCAGGCGGCTGTAGACGAGCTGGATCACGCTCGCGCCGACCTCGGTGGCCCGATCGGTCTGGTGCACGTTGGCGTTGCTCCCGATCGAGATCCCGAGGTGGCGGACCTTGCCGGCGCGGACCTGTGCGCCGAGGGCCTCCCACAGCTCGTCCTGGTCGAAGGCCTCGTCGGCGCCGGAGTGGAACTGGTACACGTCGATGTAGTCGGTTCCCAGGGCGCGCAGGGAACGGTCCAGCTGTGCGACGACTTCCTGCGCGGACCATTCCTGGGTCCGTTCGTGCAGGCCGTGGAAGCGGTGCCCGAACTTGGTGGCCACCACCCACTCGTCGCGGCTGCGCGCGATGGCCCTGCCGACGAGTTCCTCGGCAAGGTGATCGCCGTAGCACTCCGCCGTGTCCACGAGGTTGATCCCCAGGTCCCGCGCGCGGCCCAGGATGGCGTCCGCCTCCGCCTGCGAGAAGTCCTTCCCCCATTCCCCGCCGAACTGCCACGTCCCCACTCCGACGGTGGACACGGTCAGCTCGGTCCTGCCAAGGCGCCTGTACTTCATGGGAAACCTCTCCTCGGTGATGGAAGTGCGCGGGCGTCGGGGCGGCACCGCACCCCGAAAGCCTGCTCCATGGGCCTCCAGCTGTCTACCCCTGCCCCCTGAGCGCCGGGCGCGGTTCCCGCGGCCCCTCGGGGGTACGAACCAGTCGAGGGCTGTTCCCCTCAGCCCAGGACCGTGGGAGGGTTGCCGCATGGCGTCGCAGCGCGAGACCGTCGAGATCGAGGGCCGCCGGGTCAGCCTGTCCAATCTGGACAAGGTGCTGTACCCGGAGGCCGGGACCACCAAGGGGGACGTCCTCGAGTACCTCCGGCTGGTCGCCCCGGTCATGATCCCCGCGGTCCGGGACCGCCCCGCGACGCGCAAGCGGTGGGTGCACGGTGTGGGCACGGAGGAGGAGCCCGGCGAGGTGTTCTTCCAGAAGAACCTCGACAAGGCGACGCCGGAGTGGGTCGAGCGGGTCACGCTGCACCACCGCAACTCCACGAACACGTACCCGCTGGTGAACGACCTCGCCACGCTCGTGTGGCTCGGCCAGATGGCCGCCCTCGAGATCCACGTCCCGCAGTGGCGCGCCATCGAGGACGACACGATGCTCAACCCCGACCGCCTCGTCATCGACCTGGACCCCGGCCCGGGCGCCGGCCTGCCCGAATGCGTCGAGGTGGCCCACCTCGTGAAGCCGATCTTCGAGGACCTGGGCCTGCCCTCCGTCCCCGTCACGAGCGGGAGCAAGGGCATCCACCTGTACGCGAAGCTGGACGGGACCCGGAAGTGGGAGGACGTCTCCGCGGTGGCCCGCGAGCTGGCCAAGTCCCTCGAGGCGGACCATCCGGACCTCGTGGTCGCGGACCAGAAGAAGACCCTCCGCACGGGCCGGGTCCTCGTGGACTGGAGCCAGAACAGCGGGCAGAAGACCACGATCGCGCCCTATTCCCTCCGCGGGCGCCTGCAGCCCATGGTCGCCGCGCCGCGGACGTGGGAGGAGATCGGCTCGCCGGATCTCGCACACGTGCGCTACGACCAGATGGCGGAGCGGCTCGAGCGCTTCGGAGACCTCTTCGCGCCCGTCCTCCCCGACGTCTCGGCGGACCGGATGGCGCACGACGCCGGGAGTCCCTCCCACCCGCGGGCCCGCGCCTTCGCGCAGGGTTCCCGCGCCCGCAGCCCCCGGAGCAGCGGCGGGAAGAGCGGCGGCGGGCGTGCCTCCGGCGAGGACGACGACGGCGGCGGGCACTCGCCGTCGTCCTCCTCCAGCGTGCCTCCTCCCTCTCCGGGCGACCGCCTCACCGAGTACCGCGCCAAGCGCGACCCCGCGAAGACGCCCGAGCCCGTCCCCCTCGAGGCGCCGACCCCGGGGAAGGGCGAGGCGTTCGTGATCCACGAGCACCACGCGCGGCGGCTGCACTGGGACCTGCGGCTCGAGCACGAGGGGGTGCTCGCCTCGTTCGCGATCCCGAAGGGCATCCCTGCGGACACCGGGACCAACCACCTCGCCGTGCACACCGAGGACCACCCGATCGAGTACCTCACGTTCACCGGCACCATCCCCGCCGGGGAGTACGGGGCGGGCGAGATGCACGTGTGGGACACCGGGACGTACGAGGTGGAGAAGTGGCGCGAGGACGAGATCATCGTGATCCTCCATGGCCGCGAGGGGGGCGGGCTCGCAGGGGTTGCGGAGGGGCTCGGCCGGCCGGGCGCCGGGGTGCGGCTGGCCCTCATCCGGCCCGGCGGGGGGTACGGCGGCGGTTCGGACGGCAAGGAGAACTGGCTCGCGCACCTCATGAAGGACCAGGAGAAGGGTCACTGGCGTCAGGGAGCGAAAGGCACCTCCCCACAACCCGGGGTCACCTCCCAACAACCCGGGGTCACCTCCCAACAACCCGGGGTCACCTCCCCACAACCCGGGGTCACCTCCCCACGACCCGGGGTCACCACCCAACAACCCGGGGTCACCACCCAACAACCCGGGGTCACCTCGGCGCCGGGCGCCCGCACCGGTCCCGCGCCCGCGCCCATGCTCGCCCAGGCGGGCACACCCGGGCTGGTGCGCGGCGACGGATGGTCGTTCGAGATGAAGTGGGACGGGATCCGAGCCATCGTGGATGCCCGCGCGGAGCCGCTGCGCCTCATGAGCCGCCGCGGGATCGATCAGGCCGCAACCTATCCCGAGCTCGCGGGCCTCGCCCAGCTGGGCCCGGCGGTGCTCGACGGCGAGATCATCGCCCAGGACCCTCGCGGCCGCCCGGACTTCGGCCTGCTCCAGCAGCGCATGAACCTCACCCGGCCTGCGGACGTGGAACGTGCCCGCCGCGCGGTCCCGGTGAGGATCGTGCTGTTCGACCTGCTCGAGTACGAGGGGCGGGACCTCACCCGCCTCTCCCTGCGCGAGCGCCGCGCGGCCCTGGACCTCCTCGCCGAGGGCGGCCTCCCCTTGAACGTCCAGCTCTCCCCCGTGTTCGACGGCGAGATCGACCACGTGCTCGAAGCCTCCGCCGAGCACGGCCTCGAAGGCGTGGTGGCCAAGCGGCTCGACTCCCGCTACGAGCCCGGCCGGCGCTCGGGCGCGTGGCTCAAGATCAAGCACGAGCTCGCCCAGGAGGTGGTGGTGTGCGGGTGGCGCGAGGGCAACGGGGCGCGGGCGGCGACCTTCGGCTCACTCATCCTCGGCCTCCCCGACGACGACGGCGCGCTCCGGTACGCGGGCAGGGTCGGCTCGGGCTTCGGCGACGCCGAGCTGGCACGGATCGCCGCAACCCTGCGAGGGATGGAGCGCAAGACACCCCCGCTCACCGGGGTCCCCCGCGAGGACACCCGCGACGCCCACTGGGTGACGCCGCGCCGCGTCGCCGAGGTCACGTACACCGAGATGACCGCGGGCGGGCGGCTGCGGCACCCCGTCTGGCGGGGCTGGCGCCCGGACAAGGCCCCTGAGGACGTGGCACCGCACGCGTGATGGCCCCGGGCTGCCCGCGTGACAGCCCGGGCCGGGGGGCCCGTGGGGCAGACTGGGTCCCCATGGACCCCACCCAGCCCCGCGCCGCCCTCTTCCCCGCCGCCGCGTCCCGGTGTGCCGCCGTCGTCCTCGAGAACCTGGTGTGCGCCTACCCCTACGCCGCGCACCACACTCGCCGCTCGCCGCGGGACACGGCGATGCCCCATGAGCTCCACCCCGCGTTCGGGACCTCGTTCGACTGGCACTCGTGCGTGCACATGCACTGGCTCGGGGTGAGCATGCTCGGCGCCGGGGAAACCGGCCCGGGCGCGCTGGACCCCGTCACCGAGGCCCGGCTGCGGGACGCCCTCGATGCGAACCTCACCGCGGAGAACCTCGCGGTCGAGGCGGCCTACCTCGCTGCGAACCCCTCATGGGAGCGGCCTTACGGCTGGGCGTGGCTCGTCCGGCTCGCGGCGGCGTGCGCCTCGGCGGACGACGGCGGCATCCGGGCGTGGGGCGCGGCCCTCGCCCCGTGCGCGGACGCGGTGGAGGAGCTTGTTGTCGCGTGGCTCGGGAAGGCCGAATACCCGGTGCGGCACGGCGTGCACGGCAATTCGGCCTTCGGGCTGGCACTGCTCGTGGATGCCTTCCGTGCCCTCGGGCGTGATCGCGGGGCGCGGGCGTGCGAGGCCGCCGCGCTGCGCTGGTTCGCCGACGACTCCGGCTGGCCCTCCGAATGGGAGCTCTCGGGGAACGACTTCCTCTCGGCGGGCCTGAGCGAGGCTGACCTCATGCACCGGGTCCTCGCGCCCGCCGATTTCGCGGCGTGGTTCGGCCGATTCCTCCCCCGTCTGGATGCCGGCTCGCAGATGCTGCGCCCGGTAGCCGTCACCGACGAGTCCGACGGCCATCTGGTCCACCTGCACGGCCTCAACCTGAGCCGGGCCGGGCAGGCGGCCAGGATCGCCGCCGCGCTCTTGGCGCACGACGCCGACGGGCCCGGTTCCGCGGGCGTCCTCGCCTCCGCCGCCGTCCCCCTGTTCGAGGCGGGTCTGCAGGGGCTCGAGAGTCCCGACTTCATGTCCACGCACTGGCTCGCGAGCTTCGCGTGGGACGCGAAGGAGTCCTTGCAGTCCCTGGAGGCCTTCGGGGTCCTCTGACCTCGCCCACCCCCGGTTGCGGGGCCATATCCCCCCGGTTACGGGGCCGGACCCCACAACCGGGGGGACGGGACCCCACAACTGAGGGGACGGGACCCCACAACCGACCGGACGGGACCCCACAACGGGTGGGCTAGGGCGAGGGAGTGGGGGCGGGGGCCACCACCATGGCCGAGCCCCCGCCGCGTCTCGTCGGCTCCGCCGCGGCGATCATCCGCAGTTCCCCGCCCTCCCCGTCACCCGGCGAGAACTCGATCGCGGTTGCCGCGCCGATCTCCGCGGCCGAGGTCAGCGCGTCGCCAGCCGGGACGAGCTTGTGCCCGTAGCCCTTGAGCGCCTCCCCGTAGGCGGCGATGAACTCCGGCTCCGACGTGACCGTGCCGGAGGCGAAGTTCCGCTGGGACGCCCGGGGCGCGGCGAGGGCCTGCGAGACGTCCATCCCGAGGTCGATCCGGTTCACGATCATCTGCAGGACGGTCGTGATGATAGTGGAGCCGCCCGGTGTCCCGAGGGCCAGGAAGGGCTCGCCGTCCTGCAGGACGATGGTGGGCGACATCGACGAGCGAGGCCGCTTGCCCGGCTCGATGCGGTTCGGGTCGTCCGCGCGCCACACGGTCGAGAAGTCCGTGAGCTCGTTGTTGAGGATGAACCCGCGCCCAGGCACGACGATCCCGGATCCGCCGGTCTGCTCGATCGTGAGCGTGTACTCGACGACATTCCCCCACCGGTCGGCCACGGTCAGGTTGGTCGTGGAGATGTTCTCGGTGTCCGCGTCCTCGGCGAGCGCGGCCGGAGCAGCCGGGCACACGCCGTCGTACGAATTCACATTCCCCGGCGCGACAGGCTTCGGAGCCGCCGCGAGCGGGTCGATGAGGCACGCGCGCTCCTTGCCGAAGACATCATCGGTGAGGGCCGCCGTCGGGACGCCGGGCACGTCTCCCACGTACTTGCCCCGATCCGCGTACGCTAGGGCGCTCGCCTCGAGGTAGTGGTGCAGGGCCGCGGGCGCGTCCATGCCCGCGAGCTCGAACTGCTCGAGGATGTTCAGCGCCTCCCCCACCGTGGTGCCGCCCGAGGACGAGGGAGCCATGCCGTACACGTCGTAGCCGCGGTAGGAGACGCGCGTGGGAGCCTGGTCCCGCACCGCGTACGCGGCGAGGTCGGCGGCCGTCATGGAGCCGACGGGGACCGGGAGGTAGGGCACGCCCGCGGGCAGCGCGTCCGCGGACAGCCGCGGCGGGGCCTGCACGGCGGAGGCGATCTCCTCCGCGAGGGCGCCGGCGTAGAACCCGCCCTCCGCGCCACGCTGGGCAAGGAGGCGGTAGGTCTCGGCGAGGTCGTGGTTCCTGAACACGCTCCCCACCGCGGGGGCGTCGCCACCGGGAAGGAACAGGTCCGCTGTGGAGGAGAACTGGGCGAAGCGCGTGCGGTTGTCCAGGGTCTGCTGCCTGAACGTCTCGTCCACCACGAACCCGCGGTCGGCGACCTTGATGGCAGGCCGGAGCGCCTCGCGGAGGCCCAGGGTTCCCCAATTCTCGAGAGCACGCTCCCACGTGGCGGGCGTGCCGGGCACCCCGACGGACACACCGGAGGTCACGAGCTCGGGGCTGAAGCGGTACGGCGTGCCGGCCGGGTTCTCGGCGGTCTTCGTCGCGGGATCGATGAACGCATCGGGCTGCATGCCGGCCGGGGCGGTCTCGCGTCCGTCGATCGTATGGACCTTGCCCGTCGCGGCCTCATAGTAGACGAAGTACCCGCCTCCGCCGATCCCGGCGCTGTACGGCTCGGTGACCCCCAGAGTCGCCGCGGCGGCGACGGCGGCATCCACGGCGTTGCCGCCCTTGCGGAGCACCTCGATCGCGGCGGCGGAGGCCTCCGGATCCACGGTGCTGACGGCGCCGCCGGTGCCGGCCACGGTGGGCGTCTTCTCGGTGGCGCGCGGGTCGGCGGCGGCCGGGCCGGCGGCCCCGCCCGTGAAGGCGAGGGCGAGCGCGGCGGTGACAGCGGCGAGTCGGCGTTTGAGGCGTGGCATGGGACCTCCCAGAACTGCATCGTTCGAGCTGACTAGGTGCCGCCCACGCTACGTGCACCCTCCGACACTCGAACAGACCCCAACCCGCCCTATCCCCGGACGGCCCCTCTTCTACCCCGCGCTCGCGACGTCGATGAGCACCTTCCCCACGAACCCGGCCTCCACGGCGTCGTGCGCCGCGGCGGTCTCGGCCAGCGGGTACCGGGCCAGCGGCAGGCCGTGCTCCTCGCCCACGCGGAGCGCGCCGTCGGCGAGCGCCGCGCCGACGGCCGCAACGGCGTCGTGCTTCTGCTCCGGCGTGACCGTGTACGTGAGGATGAACTGCAGCCGCGCGTTCTTGCCCATGGCCGCGCGAACGGGGACGGCAACCGTCTCGTCGCCGGTGCCGGCGTAGACGGAGACGGTGCCGCCGGGTGCGAGGGCGGCGAGGTCATCGCCGATGTTCGCCGCGGCGTTGACGTCCACAACCACATCCGCCCCGCCGGGCGCCGTCTTCCGCACCTCGGCGGGCACGTCCTGCTCGCGGTAGTTGACGACGACGTCGGCCCCCGCCGCGCGGGCGAGCGCCGCCTTCTCGCCGCTGCTCACCGTGGTGACGACCTGGGCGCCTGCCCAGCGGGCGAGCTGGATCGCCGCGTGGCCCACAGCACCGGCGCCGCCCGTGACGAGGACCGTCTTCCCCGCGAGCGCGCCGGGGGCGAGCCGGGCCGGACCATGCTCGCTCGCCGTCAGCGCGCGGTGGGCGGTGAGCGCGGGGATCCCGAGGGACGCGCCGGTGTCGAACGACTGGCCGTCCGGGAGCGGCTGCGCCTTCTCCGCCGGCACGACGACGTGCTCCTGCGCCGTGCCCTCGGCGCCGCCCCATGCGACGTCCCGGAGCCAGACCCGCTGCCCCGGCGAGAGGGACTCCACACCCGGCCCGACGGCGTCGACCGTCCCCGCGGCGTCCTGGCCGGGCACGTGCCACCCGTCCAGGGCACCGTACGTGCCGCCCGCGCGGGCCTTCCAGTCCGTCGGGTTGACGCCCGCGACCGCGATCCGGACCCGCGCCTGGCCCTCGCCGGGCTCGGGGAGCTCGCGGTCCCGCAGGGTCAGGACGGACGAGGGGCCCGTCTCGCGGTACATGATCGCCCGGTAGGTGGACGAGCCGGAGTTGGACGAGTTGGGGTTGGACGCCTGGGAGGTCGTGTCGGTCTCAGCCATGGCCCCATCCTGCCCCACCCCCAACCCGGGGTCACGTCCCTGGAACCCGGGGTCACGTCCCAGGAACCCGGGGTCACGTCCCTGGAACCCGGGGTCACGTCCCAGGAACCCGGGGTCACGTCCCAGGAACCCGGGGTCACGTCCCAGGAACCCGGGGTCACGTCCCAGGAACCCGAGGTCACGTCCCAGGAACCCGGGGTCACGTCCCAGGAACCCGGGGTCACGTCCCAGGAACCCGGGGTCACGTCCCAAGGACGCGAGGGCAATGCCATGACATCGACCCCGCGCCGCTGAGAGGTGACCCCGCGCCGCAGGAAGGTGACCCCGCGCCGCTGAGAGGTGACCCCGCGTCGCTGAGAGGTGACCCCGGGTCAGTCCTGGAAGTACTCGATCTTCGCGCCGATCGAGTTGAGCCGCTCGGCGAGGTCCTGGTAGCCGCGCTCGATCACGTAGATGTTGCGCAGCTCGCTCGTGCCGCGGGCGGCGAGCATCGCGAGGAGGATGCACGCGGCCGGCCGGAGCGCGGGCGGGCAGCCGACCTCGGCCGCGCGCCACTTGGTGGGGCCGTTGACGTAGATGCGGTGCGGGTCCAGGAGCTGGACCTGGGCACCGAGGCGGTTGAGCTCCGTGAGGTAGATGGCGCGGTTCTCGTACACCCAGTCGTGGATCATCGTCTGGCCCGTGGCGTTCGCGGCGATGACGGCGAAGAACGGCAGGTTGTCGATGTTCAGGCCCGGGAACGGCATGGGGTGGATCTTGTCCGCGGGTGCCGTGAGCACCGAGGGCCTCGTCGTGACGTCCACGAGGCGCGTGCGGCCGTTGCGGGCCATGTACTCGCCGGAGACCTCGAGCTCCTGGCCCATCTGGGCGAGGGTCGCAAGCTCGATCTCCATGAACTCGATCGGCACCCGCCGCACGGTCACCTCGGAGTTCGTGACGATCCCGGCTGTGATGAGGCTCATCGCCTCGATCGGGTCCTCGCTCGGCCAGTAGTCGATCTCGACGTCGATGCTCGCCCTGCCGCGGATCCGCAGCGTCGTGGTGCCCACGCCGTCGATCTCGACGCCGAGGCCCTGGAGGTAGAAGCACAGGTCCTGGACCATGTAGTTCGGGCTCGCGTTGCGGATCACGGTGGTGCCCTCGCGGTGGGCGGCGGCCATGATCGCGTTCTCGGTGACGGTGTCGCCGCGCTCGATCAGCACGAACGAGCGGTCGGCGCCGTCCGCCTCGGGGGCGCGGACGCTGTAGAAGCCGGCCGTGGCCTCCACCTCGAGGCCGAACTCGCGCAGGGCCTGCATGTGCGGCTCGACCGTGCGGGTGCCCAGGTCGCAGCCGCCCGCGTACGGGAGCCGGTACTCGCTGCGCTCGTCCAGGAGCGGGCCGAGGAGCATGATGACGCTGCGCGTGCGGCGCGCGGCCTCGACGTCCATCGAGGCGAGGTCGAGCACCTCGGGGCGGCGGATGCGGAGGTCGCGCGGCTGCCCGCCCTGCTCCTCCTCGAGCCACGTGCACTCGACGCCGATCGAGGTCAGGACCTCCACGATCCGGTTGACCTCCTCGATCCGGGCGAGGCGGCGCAGGGTCGTGGTGCCGCGGTTGATGAGCGAGGCGCACAGGAGCGCCACGCCTGCGTTCTTGGACGTGTTGACGTCCACGGAGCCGGAGAGGCGGTGGCCGCCCTCCACCCGCAGGTGGGTCATGCGGCTGCTCGCGCCGATGTTGACGATGCGCTGGCCGAGGATGTCCTCGATCCGCTGGATCATCTTGAGGCTGAGGTTCTGCTTGCCCTGCTCCATGCGGGCGACGGCGCTCTGGCTCGTCCCGAGCGCGGAGGCGAGCTGGCCCTGGGTCCAGCCCCGGTGGGAGCGGACGTCTCGGAGGAGGGCGCCGACGGTCTCGGCGGTCTGTTGCGACATTCCATGAAAATATCACAGATGCGATACGAAGCCGAAAGTGGCGGCCTTCGGCACGCGCTGAGGCGGTCTAGACCAGACGCAATCCACAACCCATGAGATATGCCGCCTGCGGGGACGTCAGCGCAGCCAGACCACGTTCCACGTCCCGGCCGCCACGGCGGCGCCCACCGACGCGGCCCCGAGCAGCACGCCGCCGGCGAGGACCCCGGCGTCGAGCGCGGAGAACCGCGAGGGCCGAGCCCACGTCCGCTCCGCCCCGCCGAAGCCGCGCGCCTCCATGGTCACCGCGAGCCGGGACGCGAGCCGGATGGACTGCACGAGCAGCCCGAAGCTCTGCCCGCCCAGTGCCCGCACCCGGTGCAGGGGCCCGCCCTGCGCGCCTACGCCGCGTGCCCGCCGCGCGAGCCCGAGGATCTGCCACTGCTCCACCATGAGCCCCACGAGCCGCAGCGCGGCCAGCGTCCCGAGCACGAACCGGTGCGGGAGCCGGGCCCGCTGGGCGAGGGCGTCGGCGAGGTCGGTCGGGTCGGTGCACGCCATCATGAGCAGCGCCGGCAGCGCGATCGCGAGCCCGCGCAGCCCCATCGCCGCCCCGAGCGCGAGCGACCCCTCGGTCACGTCCCACAGCGGCGTGGCGAAGAGCACCCGGCCGGAGTCCTCCCCCACCGCCGCGGTGCTGAACGCGCCGATCGCCGCAGCGAGGATGAGCGGCCAGCCCCGCTGCCACAGGAGCCGCAGCGTCATCCCGGCGAGCGGGAACACCGCCAGGCCCGCGGCCAATGCCACGGAAGCGGAGACCCAGTCGATGCTCAGCGCGAGCGCGAGGGTGGGGAGCAGGACGGCGGCGAGCTTGCTCAGCGGGTTGGCGCGCGTGAGCAGGGCGTGGTTGTCCCGGATCGCGACGGCGTCCCTCATGCCTCTCCCCTCCCCGGAATCGCTGGGGTCCCCGGGACCGCCCGGCCCCCCGGAATTGTTGAGTTGAGCCGGGTGCCGGCGCCCGCGACCCCGCTCAACCCAACATTTCCGGATCCGAGCGCGAGCCGCGCCCCTCCGAGCGTGCGGGCGAACTCGTCGTCGTGCGTCACGGACACCACCGCGGTGCCTGCCTCGAGGAGCTCCACGAGGAACCCGGCCAGCTCGGCCCACGTGAGCGCGTCCTGGCCGAACGTCGGCTCGTCGAGGATGAGCACGCGCGGGCTCGCGGCGAGCACGGTGGCCACGGAGAGCCGCCGCTTCTCGCCGCCGGAGAGCGTGTACGGGTTGGCCTCGGCGAGGTGGGTGAGGCGGAGGCGCTCGGCGAGCTCGTCCACGCGCCCGAGCCCCCGGCCCAGCTGGCGCGGCGCGAACCGCAGCTCGTCCAGCACGGTGGAGGTGACGAACTGGTGCTCCGGCTCCTGGAAGACGGTGCCGATCCGGGTGACGAGGTCCTCGGCGCGCCAGCGGTGGGGTTCGCGCACGACGGCGCGCAGTCCCCTCGCGCTGTCCGCCGCGGCGAACGCCGTGCTCGCCTCGACGCGGCCCGCCAGCGGTGGCAGGAGCCCGGCGAGGGTGAGGGCGAAGGTCGACTTCCCGGCGCCGTTCGGGCCCGTGATGGCGAGGGCCTCACCGGCGCTCACCTGGGCGTGGACCCCCTCGACGGCGGGCGGGGCGGGGCGGCGGCGCGTGCCCCGCGTCCGGGAGGCGCCGACGTCGTGCGCCGAGAGGAGGAGGCCCGCCGGTGACCCCGCGTCCCTGAGAGGTGACCCCGGGTCCCTGAGAGGTGACCCCGCGTGCTTGAGAGGTGACCCCGCGTCACTGAGAGGTGACCCCGCAACGGGATGGGGGCGGCGGACGGCGGGCGTCCAGCCGGGGACCCACACGCCGGCGCCCACGAGCGCCTCGCGGGCCTCGGAGAGCACGGCCTCGGGCGCGCCGTCGAAGAGCACGCCCCCGGCGTGCCCCGAGGCCCCGGGCGCGAGCACCACGATCCGGTCCACGCAGTCCTTCCACACCGCCACGCGGTGCTCCACCACGATCAGCGTCGCCCCGGTCTCGGCGGCGGTGCGCACGACGGCGTCGCGCACCTCGAGCACGCCCTCCGGGTCGAGGTTGGCGGTCGGCTCGTCCAGGAGGATGAGCCCGGGCCGCATCGCGAGGATCCCTGCGAGGGCGAGCCGCTGCTTCTGCCCGCCCGAGAGGGCGGTGGTGGGGTGGTCGAGCGGGAGGTGGCCGAGGCCCACGTCCGCGAGGGCAGCGCGGACGCGGCCCCAGATCTCCCCCGGCGGCACGGCGAGGTTCTCGGCGCCGAACGCCACGTCGTCCCCCACGCGGCCGAGGATCACTTGGGTCTCGGGGTCCTGCTGCATGAGCCCCACGCGTCCGCGGCGGTCGCGCGGCGACCCCCCGTCCACAGTGAGCCGGCCGGATTCCCAGGCCTCGTCGTCGTCCCCCAGGACGCCCGCGAGGGCGTGGAGGAGCGTGGACTTGCCCGCCCCGGAGGGCCCGAGGAGCAGGACGCGCTCCCCGGGCTCCACCGTCAGGGACAGGTCCGCGACCGCCGGCGCGGGCCGCCCGGGGTGCTGCCATGCCCACCCCTCGGCGAGCACGCCGGCAGGCCGCACGTGCGCCATCGTCAGAGGACGGGCTCGGTGGCGGCGCGGCGGGACGCGAAGCTGCTGAGCGCGCCGGTCTTGGCAAGGCCGCGCGTGGCGAGCCACGAGACGAGACCGGCGATCACGATCCCGGACGCGACCGTGCAGCCGATGTAGGCGAACTTGTCCCCGAGCTCGTAGGCGATGTTCCAGCCCCACGGCGCGAAGCAGTCGTTGAGGCCCATGAACAGGCCCGCGCCCGCACCCGCCAGGCCCGCGACCGGGAGCGTGAAGCGACGGTAGCGGAAGGCCGCGAAGACGAGCTCGGCGCCGAGGCCCTGGACGATCCCGGAGATGAGCACCGTGGTGCCGTACGGGGAGCCCATGAGGAGCTCGCCCGTCGCGGCCACCGTCTCCACGAACAGCGCGGCGCCGGGCTTGCGGATGATGAGGCCGCCGAGGACGGCGGGCAGGACCCAGCCGCCCGAGATGAGGCCGCCGAGCGGGGCGTACGCCGCGATGAGGCCCGCGGAGAGGGGCGGGTAGACGCCGTTGGACCACGCCCAGAACAGGACGCCGCCTGCGACGGCGAGCAAAGCCCCGACGACGATGTCGACGACGCGCCAGCGGCCCGTGCCGGTGCTGGGCGTGGTCGGCCTGGTGATTCCTTCAGCCATGGTGTGATTCCTCCTGGGTGCAGGAGGGGAGGGCGGCAGGGCCGCCTTGAGAAGCTCGACTCCCTTCGCCGGTACTAGCCGGATCAGGTTCGAGGGTCTGCGGTATCCCGCACTCTCAGCGTCCATGCCCCCTCGGCACGCCTCTCATCCGGCGGACCTCGGGGCGACGCTCCCCTGTCGTGTGTGGGACCCATTCTAGCGCTGGCGCGCTAGGCTGGCGGGCATGAGCATCCTCATCAAGCTCCTCGGCACGGCCATCTCGATCGGCGCCGGCATCGGCGCGACGAAGCTCATGGATGTGGCGTGGGAGAAGACCACCGGGGCCAAGCCGCCCAAGGACGCGACCAACCTCGAGGAGAGCCTGCGGGACACGCTCGTGTTCGCGATCGTCTCCGCCGGCGTCGGCGCCGTGATCCAGACCCTCGCGCAGCGCTACACGCAGCGGGCCATCGCGGGCTTCCGCAGGACGCCGGAACTCACCTAGGCCCCGAGCCCATACGGGGTCCCGTCCCCACCCATACGGGGTCCCGTCCCGTTCGTTGTAGGGTCCCGTCCCCACCCATACGGGGTCCCGTCCCGTTCGTTGTAGGGCCCCGTCCCCACCCATACGGGGTCAGGCTTCCCCGGACCGGCCCGGACCGCCTTCGCGTCGCGCGTGCTCCAGACGGTCGACGACGTCGCCCAGCTCGTCCACGGTCAGCCGCGCCTCGTCGAGGTGCTTCGTGCGGTAGCCGGCACGCCCCACCATGTGGGCGGACACGGGGACCGTGAGCAGCTGGAAGATCCAGGCGAAGAGCAGGAGGGGCACGAGGGCCCAGCTGCGCATCTGTAGTCCCACGGCCGTGAGGAGCATGAGGGTCCCGAGGACCTGTGGCTTCGCGGCCGAGTGCATGCGCGTCATGAGGTCCGGGAAGCGCAGGAGCCCCAGCGCGGCCGTCAGCGAGAGCAGCGAGCCCAGGACCATGAGGACGCTTGCGGCCGCCGTGATCCAGGAGTCGGGGATCATCGCGGCCTCCTGTCCTGCACGAACCTGGCCACGGTCACGGACGCGGCGAACCCGATGAGCGTGATGGCCACGATGAGGGCGAGATGATCGGTGTGCCGGCCGGCGGCCATGTCCACCATGAGAGCCGAGGCGACCACGACGAGCAGCACGTCCGCCGCGATCACCCGGTCCAGGAGAGCGGGCCCGCGGGCCATCCGGACGATCGCTCCGAGGGCGGCGAGCCCGAGGAGCACGCTGCACAGCACGAGGACCCACGCTGGAATGCTCATGTCCGTCCTCCCTCTTCCCGTTCCGCAGTGGCCTCCCCCGGCCCCGCGGCCCCCTGTTCCTGCTCGGCCGCGGCGAGCCGTGCGAGCTGTTCCTCCTCCTGGAGCAGGAGCAGCTCCTCGCGCGTGCCCATGACGCGGATGAGCTCCGCCTCGGCGGCGAGGACCTCACGCCGCACGCGCTCGGCCGCCGCGGCGTCCTCGACGTTGATGAAGTGCACGTAGAGGGTCGCGTTGGCCCGGTCCACGTCCACCACGAGCGAGCCGGGGATGAGGGAGATGACGTGCCCGGTCGCGGTCACCATGAGGTCCGCGTGGCTGCGCAGCGGGACCGCGACGATCGCGCTCCGGACGGCCGGCCCGCGGACCACGGCGAGCCACATGACCTGGGCGCTCGCCACCGCGGCCTGACCCACGAACACCATCGCGTAGCGGAGCGCGTGCAGGAGGTGGAACCGGCCGCTGAGCTCCACCGGCGGTAGGTAGAAGAACCTGGTCACGACGAGCGCGACGAGCGCCCCGAACGCGAGGGTTCCGGGGCCGAAGTCCCGCCACAGCGCTCCCCACAGGACCACTAGCCAGACCAGGAGCGGCAGCTCGGTGCGCAGGGAGACCCGCTGCCGGCTCATGGCCGTTCCCCTCTCCCCGTCGCCGTGCCCGGGGCGAGCGCCGCGTCCCGGGCGGCGGCAGCAGCGGCGTCGGGCCCCAGGACGGCGGAGATGTACGCGGTGCGCTCGAGCATCGCGCCGGCGGAGCGCTCGGCAAGCCGGAAGAGCGGCCCGGCGAAGACCGTGAGGGCGAGCCCGAGCACCACGAGCCCCGCCGTGGCGCCCACCATGGTGTGCGGGAGTGCCGTGGCGGATGCGGGGGCGAGGAGCGCAGGGTCCGGGTCCTCGGCGTCCTCGGGGCTGCGCCAGAACACCCGGTTCCACACGCGGGCCATGGCCAGGAGGGTCAGGAGGCTCACGAGCACGCCCGCGGCCACGAGCACGAGTGCGGGAGCGGTGCCGAGCTCCACCCCCGCCTGGAGCAGGCCGAGCTTGCCGAGGAACCCGGACAGCGGCGGGATGCCGGAGAGGTTCATGGCGGGAAGGAAGTAGAGCAGGGCGAGCAGCGGCGAGAGCCTGGCCAGCCCCGCCACGCGGTCGTGCGAGGAGGAGCCGGCCCGCCGCTCGATCAGCCCGGCCACGAGGAAGAGCGAGGTCTGCACCGTGATGTGGTGGGCCACGTAGTACACGGCCGCGGCGAGCCCCAGGACGGTGCTCATCGCGAGCCCGAACACCATGTACCCGATGTGGCTCACGAGCGTGAACGAGAGCAGCCTCTTGAGGTCAGTCTGCGCGAGCGCGCCCAGGATCCCCACGAGCATGGTCGCGAGCGCCACGACCATGAGCGGGGTGTTGAGCCGGTCCCCGGGGAAGAGGAGCGTCTCGGTGCGCACCATCGCGTACACGCCCACCTTGGTGAGCAGGCCCGCGAACACGGCGGTGACGGGGGCGGGCGCCGTGGGGTAGGAGTCGGGGAGCCAGAACGAGAGGGGGAACACGGCGGCCTTGATCCCGAACGCAACGAGCAGCATGACGTGCAGGAGCGCCTGCACGCCGGGGTCCAGGGCGCCGAGCTTCACGGCGAGGTCGGCCATGTTCACCGTGCCCGTGGCGCCGTAGACCATGCCGATGGCCAGGAGGAACAGGAGCGAGGAGACCACGCTCACCACCACGTACGTCACGCCCGCCCGGATGCGCGGGCCCGTCCCGCCGAGGGTCATGAGCACATAGCTCGCGGTGAGGAGGATCTCGAACCCCACGTAGAGGTTGAACAGGTCCCCCGCGAGGAACGCGTTGGAGACCCCGGCCACGAGGATCATGTAGCTCGGGTGGAACACCGAGATGGGCCCGTCCCGGCCCGCACCCTCGGCCGCGCGGTCTGCAATGCCCTGCCCGGTCGCGTACACGAGGACGGCCAGGCTCACGGCCGTGGAGACCACGAGCATGAGCGAGGAGAACTGGTCCACCACGAGGGTGATCCCCCACGGCGGCGCCCATCCGCCGAGGGCCACGGCGTACGTCCCCCCGGTCTGGTCCCCCCACACCGAGGCGAGCAGGAAGCATTCGAGCACGAAGGTGAGCGCGAGCACCGAGATGGTCACCACGCGCTGGGCGCGCTCGTGGCGCAGGAGCATGAACGCGAGCGCCGCGCCGAGGACGGGGAGCACGACGGCGAGCGGTGCGAAGGCGGCGATGCTCACCTGGGCGCCTCCTCGGGCTCGCGCGATCCATCGGACTCGTGGGTGTCCTCGGCGTGCCGGGGCCGGTCGCCGCCCTCCTCGCCGCGCCGCGGGTCCGGGGCCGAGAGGGCCGCGCGGTCCGCGGCCACGGCGTCCTCGGGGTTCATGAACTCGCTGAGGTCGGTGGGGACGTCGGCGTCGTCCTCCGCGTCCCAGCTCGGCTGGGCGGCCACGCGCCGGTCCTCGGCGTCGTCCGCGAGCACGTCCTCCCGGCCCAGCTGCCATGTGCGGTAGATGAGGGCGAGCATGAAGCCCGTGACCCCGAGGGAGATGACGATCGAGGTGAGCACGAGCGCCTGCGGGAGCGGGTCGCTGTACGCGGCCGGGTCGGTGCCCTTGGCGTAGAACGGCGAGGTCCCGGCCCCGCCGCCCGTGGCGAGCAGGAGCAGGTTGGCCCCGTTGGTCAGCAGCAGGAGCCCCAGGAGCACGCGGGTGAGGCTCCGTTCGAGCACGAGGTACACGCCGCACGCGAACAGCAGGCCCGAGACGATGAGGAGGGTGAGGTTGGGCGTCATGCCGTGGCCTCCTCGACGTGCTCGTCGATCCGGGCCCCGAGGCTGCGCAGGATGTCCGCGACGAGGGCCACGACCACGAGGTACACGCCAACGTCGAACACGGTGGAGGTCACGAACTTCACGTCCCCGAACACGGGGAGCCAGAACTCGAGGACCGCGCTTTCGAACACGTTCCCGCCGAGCGCGAGCGGGACGACGCCGGTCAGTGCGGCGAGCGCGAGGCCGATCCCGAGCAGGATGCCGGGGCTCGTGGGGGCGGCCTCGTTGAGCTCGAACCGCCCTCCCGCGAGGTAGCGCACCGTGAGCGCGAGCCCCGCGAGGAGGCCGCCGGCGAACCCGCCGCCGGGCAGGTTGTGGCCGGCGAAGAGCAGGTACACGGACACCACGACCATGGTGTGGAAGGTCAGCCGGGTGATCACCTCGAAGATGATGGATCGGCGCTCGGGGGCCAGGGTCCGCCCGGCCACGAGCCACGCGTCCCGCTCGAGCGTGCCGAAGGTGCGGGCGACGGCGAGCTCCGCGGCTCCGCGGGCACGCTCTGCCGGGCGCACGCGGCCCACGCTGCCGGTCTCCACGTCCTCGGTGGCGCCGAGCTGGCGGCCGCGGTGGCGCACGAAGATGAGGCTCGCGATCCCGGTCGCGGCGAGGGTGAGGACGGAGATCTCGCCGAACGTGTCCCACGCGCGGATGTCCACGAGCGTGACGTTGACGGTGTTGAGGCCCCCGCCGCCCTCGTACGCAAGCTCGGGGAAGCGCAGCGAGACGGGGTCCGCGCTGCGCGCGCCCATCGCGAACAGGCCCGCGAACACCATGGCCGTCCCGAATGCGAGCGCGATCGCGATCCGCGCCACGCGGTACCTCCCGCCCGTGCGGTCGCGCAGCTGCGGCGGCAGGGAGCGCATGCCCAGCACGAACGCCACGAGGATGACGGTCTCGACGAGCATCTGGGTGAGGGCCAGGTCGGGGGCGCCCTGGAGCGCGAAGATGAGCGCGATCCCGTACCCGGTCACCGAGACCATGAGGACGGCCAGGAACCGCTTGTTGGCCCGCACGGCGGCGAGCGCGCCGAGGCCGATCCCGAGCCCGATCACGAGCTGGAGGGGCGAGCCCGGGTCCACCACCATGACCTCGGGCGGGAGCCGCAGGCGGCCCGAGAGCATGGCCAGAACGGGCAGGAGGGCGGCGACGGCGAGGATCACCGCGAGGTAGAAGAAGAGGGAGCCGCGCTGGGTGCGGCCCGTGACCCAGATGGCCGTGTCGTCGATCGCGCCGACGATGTTCCGGTACGCGCGCTCGGAGTCCACGGGCGATCCCAGGGCCTCCTGCACCCGGGCCACGGCGCCCCGGCCGGCGAAGAGCAACGCGCCCGCCGCCCACGCAGCTGCCGAGAGGGCGAGGGGGATCCCCAGGCCGTGCCAGAGGGCCAGATGCGGGACGTCCGCGGCCGCGGCCTGGCCCGCGGCAGCCTGCGCTGCGTTCTGCGCTGCGTTCTGCGCAGCGTTCTGCGCAGCCACCGAGTGCGCATAGGGGGCGGCCCATGCGTCCACGGGGGCCGGCCACAGGCCGTAGACGAGGCCGGCGAGCGCGAGGACGGCCGGCGCGGCGAGGAACAGCGGCGGGATCGGGGTGAACGGGGTGTCCTCAGTCCCGTGCTTGCGCGCGAACGCGCCCCACACGAACCGGGCGCTGTAGGCGACCGTGAGCGCCGAGCCGAGCACGAACCCGGCGAGGACGACGGCGGCCCAGCCCGCCGCGATCGGCGAGGCCCCGGCGTCGTGCGCGTCCGCCGACGCGAGCGAGGCGAAGGCCTCGAAGACCGCCTCCTTCGCCACGAAGCCGCCGAACAGCGGCAGGCCCGCCATGGACGCTGCCGCGAGCGCGGCCGTGGCCCCGAGCGCCCGGGACTGGCGGAACACGCCCGAGAGCCGGCGGATGTCCCGGGTGCCGGCCTGGTGGTCGATGATGCCGACCACGAGGAACAGCGCCGCCTTGAAGAGCGCGTGCGCCACGAGGAGCGCGAGGCCCGCGAGCGCCGCCGCGGGGGTGCCCAGGCCCACCACGGCCACGAGGAAGCCCAGCTGGCTGACCGTCCCGAACGCCAGGACGAGCTTGAGGTCGGTCTGGCGCAGAGCGCGGTAGCCGCCCAGGAGCATGGTCGCGACCCCGAAGGCCAGCACCACGGGAAGCCACGACGGGGTCGCGGACAGGGCGGGAGCGAACCGGGCCACGAGGTACACGCCGGCCTTCACCATCGCCGCCGCGTGGAGGTACGCCGAGACGGGGGTGGGCGCCGCCATCGCGCCCGGGAGCCAGAAGTGGAACGGGATGAGCGCGGACTTGCTCAGCGCGCCGACGAGCACGAGCAGCGCCCCCACCGTGACAGCGTCCGCCGTCGCGGAGGCCTGGGCGAGGTCCGGGAGCCGCTCGAGGAGCACGCTGATCCGGTACGTTCCGGCCGAGGACCCCAGCAGGATGAGTCCCACGAGCATCGCCAGGCCGCCCGCCGTGGTGACGATGAACGCCTGGAGCGCCGAGCGGCGGGCCGAGAGCCGGGTCCGCGCGTAGCCGATCAACAGGTAGGACAGGACGGTGGTGAGCTCCCAGAAGACGAAGAGGGCTATGAGGTCGTCGGCGGCGACGAGTCCCAGCATCGCCCCGGAGAAGGCCACCATCTGGCCGCCGAACCCGCCCAGGCCCGCCTCGTCCCGGCGGAAGTAGCGGGCGCAGTACAGGAGGACGAGAGCACCCACGCCCAGGATCAGCGCGGACATGGTCCACGCGAGCGCGTCCATCCGGAAGGCGATCTCGATCCCGAGCTGCGGCACGAACGGCCACGCCTCGGCAATCCCCCCGGCCGGGGACGAGCCCTCGGCAGGGCCGGTGCCCGAGGCGGCCGGGCCGGCGTCGTGCGCCGTGCCGTACACCGCGGGGTACAGCGAGCCGAGCCACACGAGCGAGCCCGCCGGCACCGCGGCGAGTGCAAAGAAGGCCCGGCGGCCCCACCGGGCGAAGATCCACGGCGCGCCAGCCGCCACTGCGAAGTGCAGGGCGAGGACTGGTATCACAGGGGGCGCTCCGCTCGTCAGGATGAAGGTGTCAAGGCGCGTCGGGTGCAGCGGCACATCAGTGGGGTTCCGGTCCGGCCATTCTAACTGGGGCTAGCATGCGAGCATGCGGACGTCCGGGGTCTCCGAGCTTGCCACCCATCCCCTGCCGGCGCGGCGCAGCCAGATCGTGGCGTGGGCCGCGTGGGACTGGGGCTCCGCGGCGTTCAACGCGGTCATGACCACGTTCGTGTTCACCGTCTACCTCGCCTCCGAGTCGTTCGGCGGAGAGGACCGCGCCTCCACCGTGCTCGGCGCGGCACTCGGGATCGCTGGGCTCGTGATCGCCCTGCTCGCCCCCGTGACGGGCCAGCGCTCGGACGCCGGGGGGCGGCGGAAGCTGTGGCTCGGGGTCAACACGGGCGTGGTCGCGGCGCTCACAGGCGCGTGCTTCTTCGTCTACCCGCGGCCGGAGCTGCTCGTCCTCGGGGCCGCGCTCATCGCGGCCGGGAGCGTGTTCAGCGAGTTCGCCGGGGTCAACTACAACGCGATGCTCGAGCAGATCGCCACGCCCAAGACCGTGGGGAAGGTGTCCGGGTTCGGGTGGGCCGCCGGGTACCTGGGCGGGATCGTCGCGCTCCTGCTCGTGCTCGTGCTGTTCGTGCAGCCCGCGTTCGACTGGTTCGGCGCCTCCACCGAGGAGGCCCTCAACATCCGGCTCGTGGCCGTGTTCTCCATGGCGTGGATCGTGGTGTTCTCCCTCCCCGTGCTCTTCGCGGTGCCCGAGGTACCGCGCAGGCCCGCCGCACGGCTCGGCATCCTCGCCTCCTACGGGCTACTGTGGCGGCGCATCCGGGCCATCTGGGCCACGAGCCCGCACACCATCTACTTCCTGGCGGCCTCCGCGGTCTTCCGTGACGGGCTCGCGGCGGTGTTCACGTTCGGCGGGGTGATCGCGGCCGGGACGTTCGGCTTCACGCTCTCCCAGGTGATCTTCTTCGCGATCTTCGGCAACGTCGTGGCGGCCGCGGGTGCCGTGCTCGGCGGGGTGCTGGACGACAGGGTCGGGCCCAAGCGCGTGATCGTGGGCTCCCTCGTGGGGCTCCTCGTCGCCTCCGGCGCCATCCTCGTCCTGGGGAACGGGACGTATTCTGTGGGCGGCATGCAGTGGACGGGGGCGCACACGTTCTGGGTGTTCGGGCTCTTCCTCACGCTCTTCGTGGGGCCGGCGCAGTCGTCCTCGCGGGCCTATCTCGCGCGGCTCGCGCCGGACGGCGAGGCCGGGGAGCTGTTCGGACTGTACGCGACGACGGGCCGCGCGGTGAGCTTCCTGGCCCCGACACTCTTCAGCCTCAGCATCACCCTCGCCATCCCGCTCGTTGCCGAGGGCCAGGCGCAGCGCTGGGGCATCGCTGGGATCATGGCGGTCCTCCTCGCGGGCCTCCTCGTGCTGCTGCCGGTCAAGCCCCCAGCCAGGATCAGCGCCGCAGTTGTCCCCGAAACCTGACCTCCCCGTTTCGGGTACACATCCTCGCGCCCTCAGGCCGTTTCGGGTACACATATTCGCGCCCCCAGCCCTCTCGGGTACACATCCCAGGCCCCACAGCGATCTCGGGTACACATCCCACGCCCCCCAACGGTTTCGGGTACGGATATCTGCTCCTAAGCGCGTCTCGGGTACGCACGACGACGACGAGGCGGCCGCGCACGCCGGGCACCCGCCGTCGTCCGCCCCCGGGCAGGCTGACGCGGCGCGACCGATCGGAGCGCCGACGGCGCGTACCCTAAACGCTCCCTCTCCGCCCGACCGATGTGTACCCGAGATTGGTGTGGGCGCTCGTACCTGTACCCGAAACGGCCCTGGGGACGCCCCTATGTGTACCCGAAACGGCCTGAGGGCGCGTTATGTGTACCCGGAACGAGGAGGGCGGGCCGGACTAGAGTTGAGGCATGAACGTTGACGAGACCGATCTCCCGGGATTCGGGGTCCGCAAGGACTTCATGACCCAGTCCGGGCGGCGGATCGGCGTGGTGACCCACCGCGACGGCGAAGCCGAGCTCATCGTGTCCGCATGGGACGATCCCGACACGTGCCTCGCCTCTGTCCCGCTCACGGGCGAGGAGGCGACCACCCTGGGCAACCTGCTGGGCAGCCAGAAGATCGTCATGCAGCTCACCGAGGAGCACCGCGAGGTCCCCGGCATCACCACCCGCCAGTTCCACATCGCCGCCGATTCGCCCTACAAGGACCAGCCGATGGGCGAGACGTGCATGCGCACCCGCACGGGCGTCTCGATCGTGGCGATCATGCGCGAGGGCGAGGTCATGGCCTCCCCGGGGCCGGACGTCGCGCTGCGCTCAGGCGACCTCATCGTGGCGGTCGGCACACAGGAAGGCCTCGACCAGGCCGCCGAGATCCTGCGCAACGGCTGACCCGCCATGGACCGGCTCGCGCTGACGCTGATCGAGCTGGGGGCGGTGGTCTTCGCCCTCGGCCTTCTCGCGCGGCTCGCGGGCCGGATCGGGATGTCCCCGATCCCCCTCTACCTTGTGGGCGGTCTCGTCTTCGGCGCCGGCGGCGTCGTTGAGCTGAGCGGCGTACGGGACTTCGCGCACCTCGCGGGCGAGATCGGCGTGATCCTCCTCCTGTTGATGCTCGGGCTGGAATATACGGCGCAGGAGCTCGTCACGGGCATGCAGCGCTCATGGCAGGCCGGCTGCGTGGACCTCGTGCTGAACTTCCTGCCGGGCGCGGCCGTCGCGCTGGTGCTGGGCTGGGGCGCGGTGGGGGCGCTCGTCATGGGAGGCGTCACGTATATATCGTCGTCGGGAATCGTCGCCAAGGTCGTCACGGACCTGGGCCGGCTCGGCAACCGGGAGACACCTACCATCCTCGCGATCCTCGTGTTCGAGGACCTCGCCATGGCCGTCTACCTGCCCATCCTCACGGCGGTGCTCGCCGGCGTGAGCTTCCTCGGCGGGCTCCAGACGGTGGCTATCTCGCTCGCCGTCGTGAGCGTGGTCCTGCTCGTCGCGCTGAGGCACGGCCACCACGTGTCGAAGGCCGTCCACAGCGAGAACTCCGAGGTGTTCCTCCTGAACGTCATGGGCCTCGCGCTCCTCGTGGCGGGCCTCGCCTCGGCCATGCAGGTCTCGGCGGCGGTCGGCGCGTTCATGCTCGGCATCGCGATCTCGGGCACGACGGCGTACAACGCCTCTCAGGTCCTCGCACCCCTGCGCGACCTCTTCGCCGCGATCTTCTTCGTCGCCTTCGGCCTCAACACCGACCCCGCGACGATCCCGCCCGTCCTCGGCTGGGCGCTCGCACTCGCCGTCGTCACCGCGCTGACCAAGGTCGTGACGGGGTGGTGGGCCGCAGGCCGCGCGGGCGTCGGCGTCCCCGGCCGCGCACGCGCGGGGGCGGCGCTGATCGCGCGCGGCGAGTTCTCGATCGTCATCGCCGGCCTCGCCGTCACCTCGGGCGCCGTCACCGGCGAGCTCGCCGCCCTCGCCACCGCCTACGTCCTGCTCATGGCCATACTCGGCCCGTTCGCGGCGCGCTTCGTCGAACCGCTCGTCCGCGCAGTCCGGGGCCCGCGCGGCCCGCGCCCCACCCCGGCGCGAGTCCCCTTCTGAGCACCCTCCCCGAACGCATCCTCCCGAGCCGCGACGCCGCCCACGGTGCGGTCCCTCGCGCGGCGAGGGCCCGGCGTCGTGCGCACGACGGCGCGGCGGGGCCACCGGGCGGAGCCTGCCCTGGGGCGGGAGGGGGGCCCGGTGAGCGGAGAGGGATCTTAAACGCGGGCGCAACCCCGCCCGCAACCCCTCCGAAACAGTGCGCGGGTTGGATGGACGCATGAGCACCTTCACGCACACTCCCCCGCCCTCGGAACTGGCCTGTGACGTGTGCGGGCGCTTCCCGGAACCGCCCAGGATCCGCCTCACGCTCGCGAACGTGGCCGCGATGCTGCCCGTGGAGCTGGTCGTCCATGCCCTCGTGGTGGGGACGGGATGGCCGCTCCCGGTGAAGGTCGCGCTCCTGGCGGTGACGGCGACGGCGCTCGTGATCTGGGTGGCCGAGCCGGGGGCACGGCGCCTGTTCCGGGCCTGGCTGCACGCGCCCGCGCTGCGGAAGCGGCGGCAGCTCGACGTCGCGCCCTCGCTCTGGCGCGCACGCGCCACCCTGCCGGACACGCCCGGGGCGCTTGAGCACCTCACGCACGGGCTGGCCCGGCTGCAGGTGAACATCCTCGCGATCCAGGCGCAGCCGGTGCGCAGCGGGGTCGTGGACGAGTTCGTGCTCTCGGCGCCCGGCGGCATCACCGAGCAGGACCTCGTCGAGGCCCTCTCGCGCGGAGGAGGGGAAGCGGCACGGGTCTGGCCGACGACGCCACTCGCCCTCGTGGACGGGCCCACCCTCGCGCTGTCCCTCGCCTCGCGGGTCGCGGCGGCCCCCGCGGAGCTGCCCTACGCGGCCGCGGAGCTGCTCTCGGCGCAGCGGGTGCCGGCCGACCGCAGCATCCCCGACGCCTGGCACGCCGCCCGGACCGTGCTCAAGGTCCCGACCCCGTGGGACGCCCCGCTCGTGCTCATCCGCCCGGGCGTGCCGTTCACACCGGCCGAGGAGGCACGGGCCGTGCGCCTCGCCGAGCTCGCGGAGGTCGTGGAGCGGGGCGCGGGCCGCCTCACGGGCGCGTAGCCTCGCGGGAGCGCAGCAGCACCCCGAGAGCGCAGCGGCACCTCGAGCGCAGTGGCACCTCGAGCGCAGTGGCACCGGCGTGCGCGGGCCGCGCACTCACCTGCGTCGCGGCCTCCCGGCCGCCCACCACGCTGCCGACCCCAGCACGCTGCCCAGCAGAAGGAGCACGAGCCAGGCGTCGCGGCTGAAGACCTGCATCTCGGACTCGGGAGTCCTCGCGAAGTCCGCGACCGAGACGACCCAGAACGCGAGCCCGGCCACGAGCAGCACCGCCGGGGGCCACACGATCACCGCATCCATGGCCAGATTCTGGCGGACGCGGGGAGCTGCGGGTAGGGGCCTTCGGACCGGGTCAGCGGACGATCAGCACGTCCAGGGTCCGCGGCCCGTGGACCCCCTCGACCCTTTCCAGCTCGATGTCGCTCGTGGCCGACGGCCCCGAGATGAGCGTGAGCGGGCGCGTGGTGTCCAGCCGCGCGAACGCCTCCGGCACCACCCCCACAATGCTCTCCACGGGCACCACGCACACGTGGTGGTCCGGCACGAGCGATATGGCCCGCCGCCCCTGGTCCGGGGAGCCGTCCAGCACGATCGTCCCGGTCTCGGCGATGCTCACCGAGGAGCTGGTCACCACGGCGTCAAGCCCGTCCAGGCGCACGACGCCGAGCGGCGCCTCGGGCGTGTCCGTCACCGCGTGCTCGGCGAGGCTCGGGTGGAGCCACTCGGCGGGGAGCCCTGCGGGGACGGCGAACGCCTTGCCCTCGAGCCGCGCGCGGATGGCCTCGGCGACGCCGTCCGCACTGATGACCTCGACCCGGGCCTTGTAGTCCTCGAGCCGGTCCACGAGCAGGGCGACCAGCGCGTCCTCGGTGAGTCCCGACGTCGTGCGGTACCGCGGGGCCGCCACGGCGTACCCCGCCTCGGCGGTCAAGTCCCCCATCTCGGCGGACGAGTCCCCCACCTCGGCGGACGAGTCCCCCATTTCGGTGGTCAAGGCCCCCACCTCGGCGGACAAGTCCCCCATTTCGGCGGACGAGCCCCCCATCTCGGCGGGGGTCGTGGGAGCCGAAGGGCCCGTGCCGAGGGCCGTGTGGATTCGGGTCAGGATGTCCTCGCGGGCGCTCACTGGGCCTCCCCTTCGGTCGCGGGCGTCTCGTTCTTCTGCGGGTCTGCCTTCCCGCGCTTCTTCCACTGCTGCCGGAACGACTCGGCGGGCGGGGCGGGGATGTCCCGGCTCTGGGTCCAGCCCGCGCCGAGGCCCGGCAGCTTCGAGATCTTGCCGTCCCGCCCGGCCGCGGCCCGCCCGAGCGGGAGCCCGCGCTCGAGCAGGCCCAGGTGCGCGCCGTCGGACAGCGCCCAGGACGCGCCCTTCATGGCGAGGTCCATCTGCGAGGGAAGCCGCTTTGCGCCCCGGCGGGACTCGACGTCCTCGCCGCGCAGGTGCACGAGGATCTCCGGGATGTTGATCTTGACCGGGCACGCGTCGAAGCACGCCCCGCAGAGCGACGAGGCGTACGGGAGCGAGTTGTTCTCCTCCGCCTCGACCCCCGTCAGCAGGGGCGAGAGGATCGCGCCGATCGGCCCGGGGTAGGTGGAGCCGTAGGCATGGCCGCCGGTCCTCTCGTACACGGGGCACACGTTCATGCACGCCGAGCAGCGGATGCAGTGCAGCGCCGAGCGGCCATGCCGGTCCGCGAGCGCGCGGGTGCGGCCGTTGTCCAGCAGGATGACGTGGACGTCCGAGGGCCCGTCCCCGGGCATGGCCCCGGTCCAGAGCGACGTGTACGGGTTCATGCGCTCCCCCGTGGAGGACCGCGGCAGCAGCTGCATGAACACGCCGAGGTCCTCGGCCCGGGGCAGGACCTTCTCGATGCCCATGACGGTGATGAGCGTCTCCGGCAGGGTGAGGCACATGCGCCCGTTGCCCTCGGACTCGACCACGCCGAGCGTGCCGGTCTCGGCGATGCCGAAGTTGGCCCCGGAGATCGCCACCTTCGCCGAGAGGAACTTCGCGCGCAGGTGCGCCCGGGCCGCCATCGCCAGACGGCGGGGCTCGTCCGTGAGCTCCGGGTCGACGCCGGGCATCTCCGCCAGGAAGATGTCGCGGATCTCGGTGCGGTTGCGGTGGATCGCCGGGACGAGGATGTGGCTCGGCTTGTCGTGGCCGAGCTGGACGATGAGCTCGGCGAGGTCCGTCTCGTAGGCCGCGATGCCGCGCTCCTCGAGGTGCTCGTTGAGCCCGATCTCCTGGGTGGCCATCGACTTGACCTTGACCACCTCGGTGGCCTCGCGCTCGCGCAGGAGCCCCTCGACGATCGCGTTGGCCTCGTCGGCGTCGCGCGCCCAGTGGACGGTGCCGCCGCGGGCGGTGAACTGTTCCTCGAACTGCGCCAGCAGCTCGGGCAGCCGCTCCATGGCCTCGGCCTTGATCGCCGAGCCGGCCTCGCGCAGCTCCTCCCAGTCCGGCAGCTCCGAGACGACGCGCAGGCGCTTGTCCCGGATCGTGTGGGTCGCGTGGCGCAGGTTCGCGCGCAGCTGGCCATTGGCCAGATGCTGCGGAGCGGCGTCCGGGAAGGACTCGGTGGCGGAGATGTTGCCGAATCCGCGGGGCGGGATCGCCGGGATCCCGAGCGGGACAGCGGTCATCGCGCGCCTCCCTCAGTGCCCGCCGCGCGGCCGGTGAGGGCCAGCTCGCCGTCGGACTCCAACGGGTTCTCCCGCGTCGAGGCGAGCACCTCCGCGAGGTGGACGGTCCGCACAGGGGCGCCCGACGCCGTCGTGCGCCCCTCGCGGGAGAGGCCGCCGCCGATGTGCATGAGGCAGCTCGCGTCGCCGCCCGCGCAGGCGCCCGCGCCGGTGCCGCAGATGTTCGCGACCTTGTCGGCGAGCATCGCGGAGGAGACGTCCGCGTTCTTGACGGAGAAGGTGCCGCCGAACCCGCAGCACTGGTCGGCGTCGGGGAGGTCGACGACGTCGAGCCCCTCGACCGTGGACAGGAGCGCGCGCTGCCGGTCGCCGAGGCGGAGAAGGCGCATGCCATGGCACGAGGGGTGGTATGTGATGGTGCCGGGGAGGTAGGAGCCGAGCTGCGCGGCGGCATCGGTCACGCCGAGCACGTCGGTGAGCAGCTGGGCGAGCTCGTAGGTGCGGGCGCCGACGGCCTCGGCGCGGGCGGCGAGGGTGCTGTCAGCTCCCTTCACGCCGTGCCCGCTGCGCTCTTCCGCCCAACGCGCGACCATCGCGTGCTGGTGCTTCACCGAGGCGACACACGAGCCGGAGGGCGCGACGGCGACGTCGTACTCCCCCGCCTCGAAGCCGGCCTCGAAGGTGCGCACGTGGTTCTCGACGACGGGGAGTGCCTCGCGGAAGTAGCCGGAGTTGACGTGCATCTGGCCGCAGCAGGCCTGGCCGGCGGGGAACACGACCTCGTGCCCGAGCCGCTCCAGGATCTGCGCCGTGGCATGGGCGACGCGCGGGTACATCGCGTCCACGATGCACGTCGCGAAGAGCGCGATTCTCATGGGGTCCTCTTTCCGGCCCGGCCGCAGGGGGCGGGCCATGTGGTCTGACCGTAGCAGTGGGGGCTGGCAGGCTGCGGGAGCCCACCGTGCGTGGTCACGGGCGGGTGGCCTGTGCGACGAGCTCGAGGATGTGCCTGTAGGGCCGGGCGGTGGCCCGGGTGAGCCCGATCTCGCACGTGCGGTTCGTGGACGCGTACTCGGCGAACCGGCCCCCGCGGGCGCGCTCGGCCGCCTCGATGCCCGCCGCCTCGGGGGCGGTGGCCGAGGCGGTGAGCTCGGGGTGCAGGAGCCCGCGGTCTCCCGCGAAGGCGCAGCAGCCGGCCTCGAGGGGGCTGAATACCTCCGCGGAGATGTGCTCCGCGAGCGCGGCGAGGTGCGGGACGGTCCCGGCGATCGTGCCCGAGCAGGTCGGGTGGAGGGCGATCGAGGCCACGGGGGCGTGCACGGGCAGGCGCGGCAGGAGGCCGGCGGCGAACTCCACGGCGTCCACGACCCGCAGCCCCGTGCCCTCGGCCGCGGACCCGAGCATGACGGCGAGGCCCTCCGCGCACGAGGAGGCGTCGACGACGATCGGCAGGCGCCCGCCGTCGGTCGCCTCGACGAGGGCGGGCACCACGACGCTTCGCATGTGCTCCCAGCCGGCCGTCATGCCCTTGGACTTCCAGGGCGTGCCGCAGCACATCGAGCCCAGGCCCTCGGGTGTGCGCAGCCGCACGCCTGCGCGGTCGCACATCTCGAGGAACGCACCGGAGGCGCCGCCGGCGTGGCCGCCTTCCTCGGGGCCGAACATGGTCCCGATGCACGCGGCGAACAGGACCGCCTCGGCCTCGGCGTCGCGCCGCCGGGGACGGGCAGAACCGCCGCCCGGGAGCGCGCCGTCGTACGCCGGGATCCCGTCCCCGAGCAGCTTGCGCGCAAGGTGCGTGGCACCCTCGATCGGCGCGGCGGGGAGGGCCTTCGCGACGCTCAGCGCCGCGCCGCCCACGCGGGAGGCGGCGCCCCAGGCATGGGCCGCGCCGTTCCACGCAGCGGACTCGGCCGGGCCGGCGGCCTCGGCGCGCAGCCGGCGCACGAGGTCGCCCGTGTTGATGCCCACCGGGCACGCCGTGCCGCACATGCCGTCGACCGCGCAGGTGGAGACGGCGTCGTAGTCGTAGCCGTCCATGATCTCGCGGGCGAGCTCCTCGTTGCCCTCGGCGCGGGCACGCTCGGCGTCCCGGCGCAGGGTGATGCGCTGGCGCGGGGTCAGCGTGATGGAGCGCGAGGGGCACACGGGCTCGCAGTACCCGCACTCGACGCAGCGGTCCACCTCCTCCTCGACCGTCGGGGTGACCTTGAGGTTCTCGAGGTAGGAGCGGGGGTCGTCGGAGAGGACGGCGCCCGGGTTGAGGATTCCGCTCGGGTCCACGAGGTCCTTGAGCTCGCGCATGACCGCGTAGAGCTCGTCCCCGTACTGCCGGCGCACGTAGGGGGCCATGATGCGGCCCGTCCCGTGCTCGGCCTTGAGCGTTCCGCCCGCGCCGAGGACGAGGTCCACGAGGTCCTCGGTGAAGTCCTCGTAGCGGCGCGTGTCGGTGCCGCCGCCGAAGTCCTCGTTGAGCATGAAGTGGAGGTTGCCGTCCTTGGCATGGCCGAAGATGACGGGGTCCCGGTAGCCGTGCTGGGACAGGAGGCCGCCGAGCTCGTGGCACGTCTGGGCGAGGGCCGGTACGGGCACCGCGATGTCCTCGAGGAGCTGGCTCGTGCCCGAGGGCCGGGCGCTCGCCACCGTCGAGTAGAGGCCCTTGCGGACCTTCCAGAGCGCCGCCCGCTCCCGCGCGCTGCGCGTCATGGCGACGGGCCGCTCGAGGCCGAGCTGGGCGAAGAGGGCCTCCGCCGCGCGGGCGCGCTCGTCGAGCTCTCCTGCCTCGCCGGCCGCGAACTCGACCAGGAGGGCCGCGGGGTCGGGGAGGTCCAGGGAGCGGATCTCCTCGGGGCAGTCCGCGAGGCGGGCAGATACGCGCAGGGACGTGGCGTCCATGAGTTCGGCGGTCTTCGCGCCCGCCGCGACGAGCTCGGGAATGGCGGCGGCCGCGGCGCCGATGCCGGGGAAGACGAGCAGGCCCGTGGCGATGTGGGGCTGGACCTGGACCGTGTCGAAGACCGCCTCCGCGACGAAGGCAAGCGTGCCCTCCGAGCCGATGACGAGGTGGACGAAGATGTCCAGCGGGTCCTCGAAGTCGAGGAAGGCGTTGAGCCCGTAGCCCATCGTGTTCTTCATCGAGAACTGGCGGCGGATCGTGGCGACCGAGTCCGGGGAGGCGAGGATCCGGCGCCGCAGCCGGAGCAGGCCCTCGTGCAGGGCGGGCTCGCGGGCCGCGAACTCGGCGGCGGCGCCGGGGGCCCCCGAGTCGATCACGGTGCCGGAGGGGAGCACGAAGCGCATGGACTTGAGCGTCCGGTAGGTGTTCGCCTCGGTGCCGCAGTGCATGCCCGAGGAGTTGTTGGCCACGACGCCGCCGATCGTGCAGGCGATCTCGCTGGCGGGGTCGGGGCCGAGGGCTCGCCGGTGGCGGGCGAGCCGGGCGTTGACCGCGCGGACCGTGGCGCCGGGCTGCACGCGGACGGACCGCCCGTCGTCGAGCACGTCGATGGCGCCGAAGCGGCGGCGCGTGTCGGCGAGGACGCCTGCGGTGATCGCCTGCCCGGAGAGGCTCGTCCCGCCGGAGCGGAAGGTCACCGGGGCGCCGTGGCGGGTGCAGGCCCCGAGGAGGGCGGCGACGTCCTCGGCGGTGCCCGGTGTCGCGACGAGGCTCGGGACGAGGTGGTAGTGCGAGGCGTCGTGGGCCTTGGCGTGGAGGTCCAGCGGCCGGGTCGTGACCGACTCGGGTCCGAGGACTGCCGCGAGCTCGACGGCGAGATCCGGGATCTCGGGGGCGGCACCGCCGGCGTGGGCAGGGGCCGTCGCGGAGTGCGTCATCGCGGGTCCTTTCGGTGCTCGGCCGCTCCAGCGCGCAGGGCGGGCAGGGCGGAGGGCCGGAAGACTGTGGTCGGACCATAGTAGGGTGCGTGTGCCCCTTGTCACAACCGGCGGAATGTGTGCTAGCTTACGTGGTCGGACCACGCAGTCCCGCCAACCCGACCTCCTCACCCCTCCTCCCAGGAGCCCGCATGACCTTCACACCCGTGACCGACCCCGTGGCCGGCAGTGTTGCCGTGTCCGCGCTCATCGGCCTCATCCCCCTCGTGACCTTCTTCCTGCTGCTCGCGGTGTTCCGGCGTTCGGCCCCGGTGTCCGGCGCGGTGGCGCTCCTGGCCGCGGTCGCCGTCGCCGTCTTCGCCTACCGGATGCCGGCCGGGCTCGCCCTGCTGGCCGGCAGCCAGGGAGCAGTCTTCGGTGCGTTCCCCGTCTTCTGGATCGTCCTCACGGCCGTGTGGCTGTACCAGATCACCGTCCGCTCCGGACGCTTCGAGGACCTGCGCAGGATCTTCGACCGGATCGGCGGAGGCGACCTGCGCATCCAGGCCATCCTCATCGCGTTCTGCTTCGGCGGCCTCCTCGAGGCCCTCGCGGGCTTCGGCGCCCCGGTCGCGATCACCGCGACCATGCTCATGGCCATCGGCCTCAAGCCCCTGCGCGCAGCCATCACGGTCCTCGTCGCCAACACCGCGCCCGTCGCGTTCGGCGCCATCGCCATCCCGATCACCACTGCGGGCGCCCTCACCGGCATCCCCGCCGAGCACATCGGGGCGATCGTGGGCCGCCAGACCCCGCTGCTGGCCTTCCTCGTGCCGGTGCTGCTCCTGTTCCTCGTCGACGGCGTGCGCGGTGTCCGCGACGCATGGTTCCCCGCGCTCGTGACCGGCGTCGTGTTCGGCGTCGCCCAGTTCCTGTGCGCCAACTACTTCTCCTACGAGCTCACCGACATCGTCGCCGCCCTCGCCGGCCTGGGTGCCGCCGTCGTACTCCTGCGCTTCTGGAAGCCGCGGGGCGCCGCCGAGGCCCGCGAGCGCCTCGGTGTCGCAGAGCCCACCGTCCACGCGGGCGGGCCCGGTGCCGTGGACGTCCTGACCCGCTCCCGGGTCTGGCTCGCGCTCTTCCCCTACCTGCTCGTCATCGTCGTGTTCGCGGCCGCGAAGCTCTGGCGCTTCGGCGTCGACCTGCCCAAGGCGCTCGCATCGACGGACATCAAGATCCCCTGGCCCGTCCTCCACGACGCGCTCGTCACGGCCGAGGGCAAGCCGCTCTCCTCCACCGTGTACAACTTCCAGTGGCTCTCCGGCCCGGGCACGCTCCTGCTCGTCTCCGGCCTCGTCATCGCGGCGGTCTACGCCCGCTATGACGGCAACGGGATGTTCCGCATGCGGTTCTCCGAGGCGGTCGCCGACCTTCCCCGCACGTTCTTCAAGATGCGCAAGGCGGCCCTCACGATCGTGCTCGTCCTCGCGCTCGCCTACGTCATGAACCTCTCCGGCCAGACGATCGCGATCGGCACGTGGCTCGCCGGCACCGGCGCGGCGTTCGCCTTCCTGTCCCCGATCCTGGGCTGGATCGGCACTGCCGTGACGGGCTCGGACACGTCGGCCAACGCCCTGTTCGCCAAGCTCCAGCAGACCGCCGGCCAGCACGCGGGAATCGACCCCGCACTCCTGGTCGCGGCCAACACCACCGGTGGCGTGGTCGGCAAGCTCATCAGCCCGCAGAACCTCGCGATCGCCGCGACCTCGGTGGGCATGGACGGCAAGGAGTCCGTGATCTTCCGCAAGGTCGTGGGCTGGAGCGTCGGCATGCTGCTCGTGCTGTGCGTCCTGGTGTTCCTGCAGTCCACCCCGGTCCTCGGCTGGATGCTGCCCTAGCGCGCAGCTGTTCCCCCGCGGCGCCCCTCGCCCCCTGGCGTGGGGCGCCGCGGCGTATCCGGCGCGTGCGGCAAGATGGAGCCATGCCTGATTCCCCCACCGGCCGCGCCCACGATGTGGTCCTGCGGCACATCGAGGACAGCCTCCACTCCGGCGCGCTCAAGCTCGGCGACAGGCTGCCCGGCGAGCGCGCCCTCGCGGAGCAGTTCGGCATCTCCCGCGCCTCGGTCCGGGACGCGATCCGCACGCTCGAGGTGATGGGCGTCGTCCGTTCCGCCACGGGCTCGGGCCCCAACTCGGGCACCATCGTCGTCTCGGACCCGTCCTCGGCGCTCGGCGTCGCCCTCCGGATGCACGTCGCGAGCCACCACCTGCCGCTCAAGGACGTGGTCGAGGCCCGCATGATGATGGAGACCTGGTCGCTCGAGCACGCCGCCTCGGTGCCCTGGACCCCCGAGCAGCTCAACGATGCCAGGCTCCTCCTCGAGGCCATGGACGACGACGCCCTGCCGTCCCAGATCTTCACCCTCCTCGACACCCAGTTCCACGTCGCGCTCAGCGCACTGGCGGGCAACGTCGTCGTGAGCACGATGATGGAGTCCATGCGCGAGGCGATCCGCGGCTACATCGACGACGCCGTGGCCCGCCGCGGCACGTGGGACGAAGTGGTCCCGACCCTGCGTGAGCACCACCGCGGCATCTTCGAGGCGGTGGAGGCGCGGGAGGGCGAGCGGGCGGCCCGCCTAGTGCGCGAGCACATCGAGTGGTTCTACCGTCAGGCCCTCTGACCCAACCGCCCCCACCCCCCGACCCACCCTCTCCCCCCTCCGACCCCCTCCGACCCCCACCCCCTCCGACCCCCCACCCCCTCCGACC
>NZ_JBDFRB010000019.1:0-43092 GCF_039615075.1 Sinomonas halotolerans
ACCCGGAAGCTAAGACCCACAGCGCCGATGGTACTGCACCCGAGAGAGTGTGGGAGAGTAGGACACCGCCGGACAACCATTCACGAGGACCCCCACCACACGGTGGGGGTCCTCACCACTTAACCAACCACCACCCGCAACACGCCCCCGGGGACGCGCCCCGGGGACACGGCCCGGGGGACACGGCCCGCAACGAGGGCGCTCCGCATCACCAGGGCGATCGCACCGCCCGGACCTCGCAAGCCCCTGGCGCCCGGCAGGTGTGCTCGAGCGTCTGCCGGACGCCAGCTCCTCGACGGGAGGGCCGGCTGTGTGCGGGATGCAGTACCGGGGCCCGTGTGGGATGCAGCACCCCTGCCCGTTCCGCCCCGGAATCGGAGGTCCGCACCCCGTAGACTTGATCAGAGCTGTGCTGGAGAGTTGATTCCGGCGGATAAGTCGATAGTGAAAGAGGAGCCACATGGCAGAGGAGAACGGGCGCGGCCGCGACGGACGGGGATTCGGCGGACCCCGTCGAGGAGGCGACAGCGGCCGGGGATCCGAGCGCTTCGGTGGCCCCTTCCGCGGAACCAGCAACTCCGGTGGGCGTCCTCGCGGGTTCCGCGACCGCGACCGGGACGACGCGGGTCGGGACGCAGGTGAGCGCCGTCCCTTCGATCGCGATGACCGGGAGCGTCCTCGTTTCGATCGTGAGCGTGGTGAGCGTGGCCAGGGTCGTCCGTTCGGGCGCGATGACCGTGGTGGTGAGCGTGGCCAGGGTCGTCCGTTCGGGCGCGATGACCGTGGTGGTGAGCGTGGCCAGGGTCGTCCGTTCGGGCGCGATGACCGTGGTGGTGAGCGTGGTGAGCGTCCTCGTTTCGATCGTGAGCGTGGTGAGCGTGGCCAGGGTCGTCCGTTCGGTCGCGATGACCGTGATGGTGAGCGTGGTGAGCGTCCCCGCTTCGATCGTGAGCGTGGCAAGGGTCGTCCGTTCGGTCGCGATGACCGTGATGGTGAGCGTGGTGAGCGTCCCCGCTTCGATCGTGAGCGTGGCAAGGGTCGTCCGTTCGGGCGCGATGACCGTGGTGGTGAGCGTGGTGAGCGTGGCCAGGGTCGTCCGTTCGGTGGTGGTGAGCGTGGTGAGCGTCCTCGTTTCGATCGTGAGCGTGGCCAGGGTCGTCCGTTCGGGCGCGATGACCGTGGTGGTGAGCGTGGCCAGGGTCGTCCGTTCGGTGGTGGTGAGCGTGGCGAGGGCCGCTCGTTCACCCGGGACGAGCGTGGTGAGCGTCCCCGCTTCGACCGCGGCGGATCGAGCGAGCGCCGCCCGTTCAAGCGGCCGGAGCGCGGATTCGACGGCGGTGCCCGCGAGGATCGCCCGCGCGAGCACAACGCCGCCGACCTCCGTGTCTCGAACAGGGCCGACCGTGAGCGCTCGCCCGAGGTCGATCCTGACGTGACGGGCCGCGAGCTGGACCGGGCGACCATGGGCCAGCTGCGGACCCTTGAGGGCAAGAACAGCGAGTGGGTGGCGAAGCACCTCGTCATGGCCGGCCGCCTCATCGAGGACGACCCCGAGCTCGCCTACCAGCATGCCCTCGCAGCGAGCCGTCGCGGAGGCCGCATCGGCGCCGTCCGCGAGGCCGTCGGCATGACGGCGTATGCCGCCGGCCGCTACGATGATGCGCTCCGGGAGTTCCGCACATTCCGCCGCATCACGGGCTCGAGCATCCACCTGCCTCACATGGCGGACTGCGAACGTGGCCTGGGCCGGCCGGAGAAGGCGCTCGAGCTCGCGTCCTCGGAGGAGAGCAGCATGCTGGACAACGCTGGCAGGGCTGAGCTGGCCATCGTCGCATCGGGCGCCCGCGCAGACATGGGCGACCTTGAGGGCGCTGTCAACGAGCTCGAGATCCCCCAGCTGGACATCAACCGGGCCTTCTCCTTCAGCCCGCGCCTCTTCGAGGCGTACGCCGACGCGCTTTCGGCCGCCGGCCGCTCGCAGGAGGCCTCGCGCTGGTACCGCCAGATCGGCGTGGCGGAGAACGCCCTCGGCGTCGGCGAGTTCGCGGAGCCCGAGATCGTCGACCTCGGCTGGGACGAGGAGGAGGAGCGCCGCGAGGAGGAGGAGCGCCGTGCGCGCAGCGCGGCGGCGTCCCCCCGTGGCTCCGGCACTGAGGGCGCTGGGGACGCTGAAGCCCACTCGTCGGCGTCCGACGCCGAGGGCTCGCCCGCGGCGGGCTCCTCGCCGGCCGCCGAGGCCGCGAGGGAGGCACGGGACGCCGCCGGCGATTCCCACACCGCGCTGGCCGACGATGAGATCGGTGTCCACGAGGCATCGTCGCCCAACGAGCCCGTGGAGCCCATGGCCTCGGCGGGGGATGCAGGCGATGCCGAGGCGGACCAGGGCCGGGCTGCGGACGACGAGTCCTAGCGTGGCCGCCTTCATCGACGCGTTCGACGCCGTCCTGTCCGACCTGGACGGCGTCGTGTATGCCGGCCCGCACGCGATCCCCGGCGCGGTCGAGGCGCTCCAGGCGCTCGGCCCCCGGGGCGTGCGGCTGGGCTACGTGACGAACAACGCCTCGCGCAGCACTGCCGACGTCGCCGCGCACCTGCGCGAGCTAGGCGCTCCGGCGGCCGAGGATGACGTCGTAAGCTCCGCCCAGGCCGGTGCGGACCTGCTCGCGTCCAAGGTGCCCGCGGGCGCACGCGTTCTCGTCACCGGCAGCCGGGCACTCGCCCGCGAGGTCGAGGACCGGGGGCTGATTCCGGTGGAGAGCGCCGAGGACCGGCCGGACGCGGTGATCCAGGGCTTCAGCCCGGACCTCGGCTGGCGGGACCTCGCCGAGGCGGCCTATGCCGTGGCAGCGGGGGCGCTGTGGGTCGCGACGAACACGGACCTCTCCATCCCGCAGGCCCGCGGCACGGCGCCAGGCAACGGTACCCTCGTCGCGGCTGTCCGCGCGGCCACGGGACGCGAGCCGCTCGTGGCCGGCAAGCCCGAGGCGCCGCTGTTCGTCGCCGCCGCGCAGCGGCTCGGAGCCTCCCGCCCGGTCGTGGTGGGGGACCGCCTCGACACGGACATCCTCGGCGGCAACCGGGCCGGCTTCGCGACCGCGGCTGTCCTGACCGGCGTCGACACGCCTGAGAGCATCCTCCGCGCCCGCGCGGCGGAGCGTCCGCAGTACATCCTGGCCACTCTCGCCGATTTCTACCGCCCCTACGCCGCTCCCGTCTCGGACGACGGCGTGTGGCGGGCAGGTGCCGCGGCGGCGCGGACTGAAGGCGGCCGGCTCGTGGTGGAGGGCACCCCCGAGGACCTCGACGGGTGGCGGGCCGCCTGCGCGGCCTGGTGGGAAGCAAACCCTGAGGCCCAGGGCATGACGGCGCCGGAGCTCGTCTGGACCGGAGTGTCACGACACGCCCTCGCATGATGGATAAGCTGGGGCCCATGAGCGAGGAGCCACAGCCGGACCAGGATCAGGCCGTCACCGCGGCCCTCGGGGGACTCGAGGACTCTGGCGGCCTCGGCCTCGCGGAGCAGGCCACAGCGCTCGAGGCGTTCCACGACCAGCTTGCCCGTGCACTCGGCGTGGAGTCCGGGGACTAGCGGTGGCCAGACTCGACCTCGAGCTCGTCCGCCGCGGCCTGGCGCGCTCCCGCACGCACGCCGCGAAGCTCATCGCCGAAGGCTCGGTGGCCGTGGACGGGGCATCGGTGACCCGCCCCGCCCATGACGTCGGCGAGGACACGGCGATCGACGTCGCAGCCTCCGAGCATGACCGCTACGCGAGCCGCGCCGGCCGCAAGCTCGCGGGTGCCCTCGACCGGTTCGGCGGGATAGAGCCGCGAGGCCTGAGGTGCCTCGACGCAGGCGCCTCCACCGGCGGCTTCACCGACGTACTGCTCGAGGCGGGTGCGTCCGAGGTGGTGGCGGTCGACGTCGGCCACGGGCAGCTCGTGCCCCGCCTCCGCGAGGACCCGCGCGTCCGCGTCCACGAGGGCATCAACGTCCGCGACCTCACCCCGGAGGCGGTCGGCGGGCCGGTCCGTCTCACGGTCGCGGACCTCTCCTTCATCTCCCTCACCCTCGTGCTCGGGCCGCTGGCCGCGTGCACCGAGCCGGGCGGGGACCTGCTCGTCATGGTCAAGCCCCAGTTCGAGGTGGGACGCGAGCGCCTGGCGCGCACCGGCGTCGTCGGCTCGGACAGCGAACGACGCCGGGCCGTCGCCTCCGTCGCGCAGGCCGCGGCTGCCGAGGGGCTGCAGCTGCGGGGCCTCGCGGAGAGCCCGCTTCCCGGCCAGGACGGGAACCACGAGTACTTCCTCTGGCTCAAGGTGCCCAACGCCGCGACCGCGGTGGGCGGGCCCGAGGCGCCCGGGAGCACGGTCGACCCCACAGCGTGGGTCGAGCAGGCATGGCCGGCGGCCACGGGACAGGAGGCACGCGCATGACCCGCAGGATCCTGGTCCTTGCCCACACGGGCCGCGAGGACTCCGTGACGGCGGCCCGGGAGGCGTGCGCGCAGCTGTACGGATCCGGCCTCGTGCCGGTCATGACCGCGGGCCAGCGCAAGGACCTCGAGCGGCACGCCGAGGGGATCGACCATCCGACCGAGATACTCGGCGAGGATGTGCAGCTCGCGGACGTCGAGCTCGTCATGGTCCTCGGCGGCGACGGCACCATCCTCCGCGCCGCGGAGATCGCGCGCGAGGAGGACGTCCCGCTCCTGGGCGTCAACCTCGGCCACGTGGGCTTCCTCGCCGAGAGCGAGCGCGCGGACCTCGCCCAGACGGTCGAGTGGGTCGCGGCGCGCAGCTACTCGGTCGAGGAGCGCATGACCATCGACGTGACGGTGTGGCATCAGGGCCGCAAGGTCGCCCACACGTGGGCGCTCAACGAGGCGGCGGTCGAGAAGGCCAGCCGCGAGCGGATGATCGAGGTCGTGACCGAGGTGGACGGCAAGCCGCTCACCTCGTTCGGCTGCGACGGGGTGGTGCTCGCGACCCCGACCGGCAGCACCGCGTACGCGTTCTCGGCGGGCGGCCCGGTCGTGTGGCCGGAGGTCGAGGCCCTCGTGATCGCGCCCATCAGCGCGCACGCCCTCTTCGCGAAGCCGCTCGTCGTCTCTCCGCATTCCCGCCTCGCCGTGGAGATCCTGGGCCGCACTGACGCGCATGGGGTGCTGTGGTGCGACGGGCGCCGGTCGATCGACCTGCCGCCCGGGGCGCGGGTGGAGATCACGCGGTCGCCGCGGCCCGTGCGCCTCGCGAGGATCAGCGAGACGCCGTTCTCGGCGCGGCTCGTGCGCAAGTTCGAGCTGCCCATCCACGGCTGGCGCGGCCCGGTGCGGGCGGGGGCCCTCGCGGAGGCTGGCGAGGAGGCCGCGGTCCCGGAAGTCCCGGCCGTGCCGTGGGGCGGCAGGCCCGGAGAGAAGAGCTGATCGAGGAGCAGACATGATCGAGGAACTCAGGATCCGCGACCTCGGTGTCATCACCGAGGCCACCCTCCCGCTCGGGCCCGGCCTCAGCGTCGTGACGGGCGAGACGGGCGCGGGGAAGACCATGGTCGTGACGGCGCTCGGGCTCCTGTTGGGCGGCCGCTCGGATGCGGGGGCGGTGCGCACGGGCGCGAAGTCCGCGCTCGCCGAGGCGAGCGTCCGCCTCGGAACCGGACATCCCGCCGTCGTGCGCGCCGAGGAGGCGGGCGCTGACGTCGAGGAGCACGACGGCGCCGCCGAGCTCCTGCTGGCCCGCACCGTGGGCGCGGACGGGCGCAGCAGGGCGCACGTGGGCGGGCGCAGCGCCCCTGTCGGCGCGCTCGCCGAGGTCGGCGGCCAGCTCGTCGTGGTGCACGGCCAGTCGGAGCAGCTGCGGCTCAAGAGCCCCGCCGCACAGCGCGAGGCGCTCGACAAGTTCGCAGGGGAGGAGTTCGCCGGCGTCCTGGCCCGGTACTCGGAGCGGTACACGGGGTGGCTCGCCGCGAAGCGCGAGCTCGAGGAGCTCACCTCGACCTCCCGCGAGCGGATCCGCGAGGCCGAGTCCCTCGAGGCGGCGCTCGCGGAGATCGCCGAGGTCGATCCGCAGCCGGGGGAGGACGAGGCGCTGCGGGCCGAGTCCGTGCGCCTGTCCCATTCCGAGGCGCTGCGCGTCGCGGCCCAGCAGGCCCACGAGGCGCTCGTCTCCGAGGACTTCGGGGAGAGCCCCGATGCGACCACGCTCGTGGACGGCGCGAAGCGGACCCTCGAGCAGGTGGCCGAGCACGATCCGGAGCTGTCCACCGCAGCCGCCCGCCTGGCCGAGGCGGGCTACCTCCTGGCGGACGTCGCGTCATCGCTCGCGAGCTACGCATCCTCGCTCGACGCCGACCCCGCCCGCCTCGGCGAGGTCGAGGAGCGCCGCGCGGCGCTCACGGGCCTGATCCGCAAGTACGCGCCCACGCTCGACGAGGTGATCGCGTGGGCCGAGACAGGGCAGAAGCGGCTCTTCGAGCTCCAGGACGACGACGGCCGCATCGAGTCCCTCACGGCCCAGGCCGCGGCGGACGAGGCCGAGCTGCAGGAGCTCGCCGAACTACTGCGCGGGATGCGGACGGCGGCCGCCGCAGACCTCTCGGAGCGCGTGAGCGCTGAGCTCACGGCGCTCGCGATGCCGGACGCGACCCTGCAGATCGACGTCGAGCCAGCCCAGGAGCTGGGGCCGCACGGAGCGGACACGGTCTCGATCCAGCTCCGCCCGCATGCCGGCGCGCAGGCCCGCCCCCTCGGCAAGGGCGCGTCCGGGGGCGAGCTCTCGCGGGTCATGCTCGCGATCGAGGTGGTCCTCGCCGCGGTCGACCCCGTGCCGACCTTCGTCTTCGACGAGGTGGACTCCGGCGTGGGCGGACGCGCCGCCGTCGAGATCGGCCGGCGTCTCGCGATGCTCGCCCGGCACGTCCAGGTCCTGGTGGTCACGCACCTGCCGCAGGTCGCGGCGTTCGCGGACCGGCACGTCACCGTGATCAAGAACTCAGTGGCCACGGGGCGCACCTCGGAAGGGGTCGACGGCGTGACCTCGAGCGACGTGAGGCTGCTCACCGAGGAGGAGCGCGTCGTGGAGCTCGCCCGCATGCTCGCGGGCCAGGAGGACTCGGAGAGCGCCCGCGCGCATGCGCTCGAGCTCCTCGAGGACGCCCGCTCGGCGCGCGCGGCCGCCGTCGGCTGACGTCGCGGCCGACGGCGGAGGGTCGGGCCGCGGCGCGCCGGGGGCGCGCAGGGGGCGTTATGTCAGGGGTGGACGGCGGATCGGTGATATGCTCGAATTCCGTGGTGCAGCGAACTCATTCCCGTTTCTCAGACTCCGGCCAGACGACCAAGCAGATCTTCGTCACTGGCGGCGTGGCCTCCTCGCTCGGGAAGGGCCTGACGGCTTCCAGCCTCGGTCACCTGCTGCGGGCCCGTGGCCTCTCCGTCACGATGCAGAAGCTCGACCCGTATCTCAACGTGGACCCGGGCACAATGAACCCCTTCCAGCACGGCGAGGTCTTCGTGACCGAGGACGGCGCTGAGACGGACCTCGACATCGGCCACTACGAGCGGTTCCTCGACGAGTCGCTCGACGGCTCCGCGAACGTGACCACGGGCCAGGTCTACTCGACTGTGATCGCCAAGGAGCGCCGCGGCGAGTACCTCGGCGACACCGTCCAGGTCATCCCGCACATCACTGACGAGATCAAGCGGCGCATGCGCCTCCCCTCCGAGGGCGAGAACGCGCCGGATGTCATCATCACCGAGATCGGCGGCACGGTCGGGGACATCGAGTCGCAGCCCTTCCTCGAGGCCGCCCGCCAGGTGCGCCAGGACGTGGGCCGCAGCAACGTCTTCTTCGTCCACGTCTCCCTCGTGCCGTACATCGGCCCGTCGCAGGAGCTCAAGACCAAGCCGACCCAGCACTCTGTCGCGGCCCTGCGCTCCATCGGCATCCAGCCCGAGGCGATCGTGATCCGTTCCGACCGCGAGGTCCCGGAGGCGATGCGCGAGAAGATCGGCCGGATGTGCGATGTCGACGTGGACGCCGTCATCAACGCCGCAGACGCCCCGAGCATCTACGACATCCCGAAGACGCTGCACGCCCAGGGCCTCGACTCGTACATCGTGCGCGCCCTCGACCTGCCGTTCAAGGACGTCGACTGGACCAAGTGGGACAAGCTCCTCAAGGCCGTCCACGAGCCGTCCCACGAGGTCGAGATCGCCCTGGTCGGCAAGTACATCGACCTCCCGGACGCCTACCTCTCCGTGACCGAGGCGCTCCGCGCTGGCGGCTTCGCGAACGAGACGAAGGTCAACATCCGCTGGGTGGCCTCGGACGAGTGCCAGACCCCGGCCGGCGCCAAGAAGGCCCTCGAGGGCGTGGACGCGATCCTCGTCCCGGGCGGCTTCGGCATCCGCGGGCTCGAGGGCAAGCTGGGCGCCCTCACGCTCGCCCGCGAGACCGGCGTACCGACCCTGGGGCTGTGCCTCGGCCTGCAGTGCATGGTCATCGAGTACGCACGCAACGTCGTGGGCCTCGAGGGCGCGTCGTCGAGCGAGTTCGAGCCGAACTCGAAGTACCCGGTCATCGCGACCATGGAGGAGCAGCTGGACATCGTCGAGGGCAAGGGGGACATGGGCGGCACCATGCGCCTGGGCCTCTACGACGCGGTCCTCGAGTCCGGCTCTGTGGTCGCCGAGACCTACGGCGCCACCAAGGTCTCCGAGCGCCACCGTCACCGCTACGAGGTCAACAACGCCTTCCGCGACCAGATCGCGGCCAAGGGACTGAAGTTCTCGGGCACGTCCCCGGACGGGAAGCTCGTCGAGTTCGTCGAGCTGCCGCGCGAGGTGCACCCGTACTATGTCGCGACGCAGGCGCACCCGGAGCTCGCCTCCCGTCCCACGCGGCCGCACCCCCTCTTCGCAGGTCTGGTCAAGGCGGCCCTCGACCGCCAGCAGGGCGCTCCGGTGTCGTCCTCCACGGCGGCAGCCAAGGAGTCGGACGGTTCGGCCGTCAAGGCCCCGACCGCGGCCAAGGCGAAGTAGGCGCCGGCCATGGGGGAGCGCGCGCCGCAGCGCCAGGGCGAGCGGGCTGACGGGGGGCCTGCTGACCGCGGGCCCGCCCCCAGCGCGGAGTCCGGCGCGCGTCCCGCCCATGGGGGGGAGCGCCCGGTCGTCCGGGACGCGCTGAGCCCGCGCCGGGTGCTGTCCTCGGGCACGGTCTACACGGGCCGGATCTGGGACGTCCGCAGCGACACCTTCGAACTCGCCGAGGGCACGGGGGCACTCGAGCGCGACTACGTGGACCACCCGGGCGCCGTCGCGGTCGTGCCGATGGATGAGGCGGGCCGGATCCTCCTGCTGCGCCAGTACCGGCACCCCGTCGGCATGGACCTCTGGGAGATCCCGGCCGGGCTCCTGGACATGGAGGGCGAGCCGAACCTCGCCGCCGCGGCCCGCGAGCTCGCCGAGGAGGCCGACCTGGCCGCGGACACGTGGAACGTGCTCGCGGACTTCTTCACCTCGCCGGGATCCTCGAGCGAGGCGATCCGGGTGTACCTCGCGCGCGGCCTGACGGAGGTCCCCCACCACGAGCGCCACGAGCGCACCGACGAGGAAGCCGAGATCGAGTTCGCCTGGATGGACCTCGACGAGGCAGTGCGCGCCGTGATGGAGGGCCGCCTGAACAACCCGAGCGCTGTGGTCGGCATCCTCGCCGCCCGTGCGGCCCGCGATGACGGCTTCGCCTCGCTCCGCCCGGGCGACGTCCCCTGGCCGGCCCACCCGGCCCAGCGCTAGCGGGAGGGCTTGACGTGAGCGTGTCCCAGTCGACCCCGCCCCCGCTCGCGCGCGCCGTCGAGGACTACCTGCGCCACCTCGCCGTCGAGCGCGGGCTTGCCCCCAACACCCTCGCCGCGTACCGGCGGGACCTCGCGCGCTACGCCGCCTTCCTCGACCGGGAGGGCGTCGCCGAGCCGGGCTCCATCGCAAGGGCCCACGTTGACCGCTTCGCCGAGGCGCTCAGGGACGGGGCCGACGGCGGGAGTCCCCTCACTGCGCGGTCCGCCGCGCGCACGGTGGTCGCCGTGCGCGGCCTCCACCGCTTCTGGGCGCTCGAGGGTTGCACGGTGGGCGACCCGGCGGCGGACGTCCACCCGCCGCTGGCAGGCCAGCGGCTGCCCAAGGCCATCAGCATCGACGAGGTGGGCAGGATCCTCGATGCGGCGGCCGCGGACACTCCCTCGGGTCTGCGGGACCGGGCCCTTCTCGAGTTCCTCTATGCAACTGGGGCACGCATCAGCGAGGCGGTAGGCCTCGACGTCGACGACCTCCGCCTCGACTCCGGCGACGAAGGGCCGCCGATCGTGCGGCTCTTCGGCAAGGGCTCCAAAGAGCGCCTTGTGCCGCTGGGATCGTATGCCGCCCGCGCGCTCGAGGCGTACCTCGTCCGAGGCCGCCCGGCGCTCGTGGCGAAGGGCCGCGGCACTCCGGCCCTCTTCCTCAACGCCCGCGGCGGGCGGATCAGCCGCCAGAGCGCGTGGACCATCCTCAAGGACGTCGCGGAGAGCGCCCGGATCGAGAGGGACGTCTCCCCGCACACGCTGCGTCACTCCTTCGCGACCCATCTCCTCGAGGGCGGCGCGGACGTCCGGGTGGTCCAGGAACTGCTCGGGCACGCCTCAGTCACCACTACGCAGGTCTACACACTCGTCACCGCGGACACGCTCCGCGAGGTCTACGCGGCAGCCCACCCCAGGGCGCTGGGCTGATGGGACGGCTGGGCTGATGGGCGCTCCCGTGGTGCTCTGCTTCCTCCTGCGCGAAGGGCAGGAAGGCAGCGAGGTGCTCCTGGGGCGCAAGCGCCGGGGCTTCGGCGTGGGCAAGATCGTGGGGCTCGGAGGGCACATCGAGGCGGGGGAGACAGCCGCGCAGGCGGCTCGGCGCGAGCTCGCCGAAGAGGCCTGCGTGGAGCTCGACGCCGCAGCCATGCGCGCCGCGGGCACCGTGGACTTCCGCTTCCCGGCCAGGCCGGAATGGGACATGGCCTGCACCATGTTCACCTGCACCCGCTGGGAGGGCGAGGTGTGCACGACCGAGGAGATCGAACCCGAGTGGTTCCCGGTCGACGCACTCCCGGTGGACAGGATGTGGCAGGACGCCGACCATTGGCTCCCGATCGTCCTGACCGGGGCGTGGGCGGTCCCGCCGGACTTCCTCGTGGAAATGGCCGAGGACAACGAGACGGTGGCCCGTTTCGCTGTCCTCGGCCCCTGAGCAGACCAGCGCGCCTGCCCGGCAGCTGTTCCGTGAGGCCCAGCCGCCCCCTTGATCGAGGCGCCTAGTCGAGGTGCCGTTCGTCCGGCCCGTTGTAGGCCGAGAGGGGGCGGATGAGGGAGTTGTCCTCGAGCTGTTCCATGACATGGGCAGTCCAGCCGACGATGCGGCTCGCGACGAAGAGCGGGGTGAAGGTCGGGATGTCGAAGCCCATGAGGTGGTAGGCAGGTCCGGTGGGGTAGTCGAGGTTGGGCTTGATGCCCTTGGCCTCGTCCATGGCCTGCTCGAGGCCGTCGTAGAGGCCGAGGATCTCGGGGCGGCCGTAGAAGGCGATGAGATCGTCGAGGGCGGCCTTCATGGTGGGCACGCGGGAGTCGCCGTGCTTGTAGACGCGGTGGCCGAAGCCCATGATCTTCTTCTTCTGGGCCAGGGCGGCGTCCATCCAGGCCTTCGCGCGGGTCTTGGCGTCCGCGTGGGATTCGTCGGCGCGGATCCCGATCTCCTCGAAGGTCTCCATGACGGCCTCGTTGGCACCTCCGTGGAGGGGGCCCTTGAGGGCGCCGATCGCGGCGGTGACGGCGGAGTGGAGATCCGAGAGGGTGGAGGTGACGACGCGTGCGGTGAAGGTGGAGGCGTTGAAGGAGTGCTCGGCGTAGAGGATCATCGAGACCTCGAACGCGCGGACGACTTCGGGGGCCGCCTCCTCGCCGAAGGCCATCCAGAGGAAGTTGGCGGCGTAGCCGAGGTCCGCGCGCGGCTCGACCGGCTCCTGGCCGCGGCCGTCGTGACGCCTGCGGCGCTGGTCGTAGGCGATGACGGCGGGCATCGCGGCGAAGAGCTCGAGCGCCTTGGCCAGGTTGGCCTCGCGGGAGGAGTCCCCAGCGAGGGGGTGGCGGGCCCCGTGCACGCTAGCGGCGGTGCGGCAGACGTCCATGGGGTGGGAGGTAATAGGCAGTTCGTCCACGACCTGCTTCAGGAGCGGGTCGAGGGAACGGCCGGCACGCTCGCGTGATTCGAACTCGGCCAGCTGCTCCCGGGTGGGGAGTTCGCCGTTCCACAGGAGGTAGGCGACCTCCTCGAAGCTGCAGCGGGCAGCGAGCTCCTGCACGGGGTAGCCGCGGTAGAGGAGCGAGTTGGTCTCGGGGTTGACCTTCGAGATGGCCGTGTAGTCGACCACCACCCCTGCGAGGCCCTTCTTGATCTCGCTGTCGCTCTGCGTGGCGCTGGGCACCTGCGTCATGGCGTGACTCCTTTGTCGGTCTCAGGTCTGGCGGCGAAAGGTGCCGGGGCTCAGTGGCGCCCGGGAACCTTGAAGTTGAACACGCCGGCGTCGAAGCGGCTGTACGCCTCGTAGTCCACCAGCTCATACAGTCGGGAGCGTGTGAGCATGTTCTCGACCTGCGCCTCCTGGGTGCCATCGGCCCTGATGGTATCCAGAGTACGTTCTGCCGCGCCCATGGCAATGCGCAGGAGGGTGACCGGGTAGATGATGAGGTTGATGCCCACCCCGGCAAGCTCGTCGGCAGTGAACAGGCGGCTCTTGCCGAACTCGGTCATGTTGGCCAGGATCGGCACGTCCACGGCGGCGCGGATGGCCGCGAACTCCTCGAGCGTGGCCATGGCCTCGGGGAAGACCGCGTCCGCGCCGGCATCCACGAGCGCCTTGGCGCGGTCGGCCGCGGCGCGGAGCCCCGCGTCTCCGGCCTCCGCCGCGCGGATGTCGGTCCGGGCCATGATGAGGAAGTCCGCATCGCGGCGGGCGTCGACGGCGGCGCGGATGCGCTTGAGGGCGGTGTCCTGGTCCACGACCGACTTGCCGTCGAGGTGGCCGCACCGCTTGGGGTTCACCTGGTCCTCGATGTGGCATCCGGCGAGGCCGGCGTTCTCGAGCTCCTGGACGGTGCGGGCCACGTTCATGGGCTCGCCGAAGCCGGTGTCGGCGTCCACGATCGCGGGAAGGTCCGTCATGCGGGCGATCTGCCCGGCCCGGGCCGCGACCTCGGTGAGGGTCGTGAGCCCGATGTCCGGCAGGCCGAGGTCGTTGGCGAGGACTGCCCCGGAGATGTAGACCCCGGGGAAGCCCTTCTCTTGGATCAGCCGGGCCGAGAGCGGGTTGAACGCGCCCGGGAACTGCTGGACCGTCCCGGATGCGAGAGCCTCGCGGAGCCGGAGGCGCTTCTGCTCGGGGGTCGTCTTCGAGTACAGCATCTAGAACAGTCCCTTCGGGCCCTTGGCGAGGTCGATGACCCCGTCCTTGGCCAGGATGTTGAGCGCGCCGAGCTCGCCGGGGCCGAGCTCGGGGAGGCGCTGGACGGCGTCGAGGAACCGCTCGATCTCCTCGGGCGCGACCGCGTCGGCGGCGAGCATGCGGAACTTGGCGATGTACTGCTCACGGCCGAACGGGCGGGCGCCGAGCGGGTGGGCGTCCGCGACGGCGATCTCGTCCTCGATCACCGTCCCGTCGGCCAAGGTGATGACCACGGAACCGCCGAAGGCCTTCTCGGCGATGTCGAGCGAGTGGTAGCGGCGGGTCCACTCCGGGTCCTCTTCGGTGGTGACCTTGTTCCACAGGGCCACGGTGTCCGGGCGCCCGGCGCGCTCCGGGGTGTACGAGTCGACGTGGTGCCATCCGCCGTCCTGGAGTGCCACGGCGAAGATGTACGGGATCGAGTGGTCCAGAGTCTCGCGCGAGGCGTTCGGGTCGTACTTCTGGGGGTCGTTGGCCCCCGAGCCGATGACGTAGTGGGTGTGGTGGCTCGTGCGGATGAGGATGCTCTGCACGTTGCCGGGGTCCGTGGCCTCTGGGTGCTCGGTGTGGAGCCTGCGGGCGAGGTCGATCCAGGCCTGGGCCTGGTACTCGGCCGAGTGCTCCTTGGTGTAGGTGTCCAGGATCGCGCGCTTCGCCTCGCCCTCAGCCGGCAGCGGGACCTCGTAGGACGCGTCCGGGCCGTCGAGGAGCCAGGCGATGACCCCGTCCTCGCCCTCGTAGATGGGCACCGGCGAGGTCTGCCCGCGCATCGCCCGGTCCACGGCCTCCACGGCCATCTTGCCCGCGAACGCGGGGGCGTGGGCCTTCCACGTGGAGATCTCGCCCTTGCGCGACTGGCGCGTGGCCGTCGTCGTGTGCAGGGCCTGGCCAACGGCCTGGAAGACCGTCTCGACGCCCAGGCCCAGGAGTGTGCCGATGCCGGCGGCGGCGGACGGGCCGAGGTGCGCGACGTGGTCGATCTTGTGCTTGTGCAGGCAGATCGCCTTGACGAGGTCGACCTGGATCTCGTACCCGGTGGCGAGGCCGCGGATGAGGTCGCGCCCGCTGGCGCCGACGTGCTGGGCGACGGCGAGGATCGGCGGGATGTTGTCCCCGGGGTGCGAGTAGTCCGCGGCGAGGAACGTGTCGTGGTAGTCGAGTTCGCGCACGGCGACGCCGTTGGCCCACGCGGCCCACTCGGGGGACACCCGGTCTCCGATCCCGAATACGAGCGCCCCCCGCCCCCCGGACGACGGCGAGTGGGCCAACGCCTGAGCCCGCGCCGCGACGATCGGTGGGCGGTTGAGGGACGCGATGGCGACGGACGCGTTGTCGATGATGCGGTTGATGATCATCTCGGCCACCTCCGGGGCGACCTCGGCCGGGTCCGCCGCGACCTTGGCGATCCTGTAGGCGAGCTGTTCCTCGCGGGGCAGCTTCTCCTCGCTGCGGTAGACGCGGACCGTGTGCTTCTCAGTCATGGGAGACCTCTCGGTGCGGCCGGCCCGCGGGGCCGGCATGGGCGTGGTTCGTGATGTGCCTGAGGCTGTTGTGGAGGTGGACGGTGGTCGCGGCGGCGGCGAGGTGCGCGTTGCCGTCCGCGATCGCGCCGGCGATGGCGGCGTGCTCGACGGCGGCGGCGCGCAGCCGCAGCGCGTCGTCCTTCGCGAGTCGGCGCACTCTGGCGAGGTGCACGCGGAGGGCGCCGAGGGCCTGGCCGAGGTACGAGTTGGCGGCCGCGGTGTCGATCTCGTCGTCCAGCTCGGTGACGAGGGCGTAGTACTCGTGCCGCTGCGGGTCATCGTCGCTCAGGAGCGCGGCCGCCGAGGCGAGCCGGTCCCGGAGGCCGGCGAAGCGCGCGCGGTCGCCGCGCTGTGCGGCCAGCGCAGCGGCCTTGGCCTCGAGCGCCTCGCGCAGTTCGAAGAGCTCGTCGATGCGTGCGAGCGAGATGTCGCTCACGACGACGCCGCGTCCCTTCTGGGCGGAGGCCAGCCCGTCGGCCGCGAGCCGGGCGAGCGCTTCGCGCAGCGGCGTCCGCGAGACGCCGAGCCGCTCCGCCTGCTCGACCTCGCCGAGGACGGTGCCCGGCGGGAGCCGCCATTCGACGATGTCGTCGCGCAGGGACGCATAGGCGCGATCACTGGCCTTCATTGTCCTCCCTTGCTCGCCACGTGTATACACTGGCACGACTCTTGGCGGCATTCAAGGCGCTTAGGGCGATTTATGTATACAAAACGGCGTTGCGAATAGGCTACTCGTCAGTAGTATTGGTGCATGCACCTCCTGCTGCGAACCCTCCTGCTGCTGATCACGTCCCGGCGCCGCCGTCCCCTCGGCCTCTGGGAGACCTCGCAGCTGCGCCTGCGCGTGCTCCCCACAGACGTGGACCTCGCGCTCCACGTCAACAACGGAATGTACTTCTCCCTCATGGACCTCGGGCGCTTCGACCTCATGGTGCGCTCCGGCGCGTGGGACACCCTGCGGGCCAGGGGGTGGAGCCCCGTGGTGAACCTCGAGACGATCACGTTCCGCAAGTCGCTCGACCTCTGGCAGCGCTACACGATGGCCACCCGCATCATCGGAGTGGACGAGCGCGCGATCTACTTCGAGCAGCGCATGGTGGCCGGCGGCGAGCTCTATGCCCGCGCCTACATCGCCACACGGCTCGTCTCGGCGGCGGGCCCCGTGCCCAACGAGGACATCTTCGCCGCCGTGGGGCAGCCGCCGGCGGACCTCGTCCTGCCAGAGTTCCTCCACCGCTGGCGCGAGGAGAACGCGCTCCCGAGCACCCGCCGCCCGGCCCCGCACCTCTGGTAGCCGGACCGCGCCCCGGGCAGGCGGCACGCGCCGTTCTGGTACCGGCTGCTAGGAGGTCATCTCCTCCAGCGCCGAGGCGAGATAGGGGTGCTCGAACCGGAAGCCCGCCGAGAGGAGGGACTCGGGGACTGCGCGGATGCTGTCCAGCGCGAGGTCCGGATTGGTGCGCAGCACCGCCGCCGCGAGCCGGAAGAGGGGTGTGGGTGCGGGGATCCCCGCAGGCACCCCGAGCGCGTCCCGCAGCCGCGCCATGAATTCGCGGTTCGTGACCGGGTGGGGGGCTGTGGCGTTCATGACGCCGGCCGGCACGCCGAGCGGCTCCTCGCCGGGGCCCGGCGGGAGCCCGAGCGCAGTCCTCGCGGCGCGCACCCAGTCCGCGGCGTGGATCCAGGAGAACCACTGGCCGCCGGTGCCGAGATGCCCGCCCGCGCCGAGCCGGGCGGGCGTTGCCAGACGTGACATGAGGGGCGCGTCCCGGTGGAGCACGACGCCCGTGCGCATGATGCTCATCCGCTCGGCCCGGGCGCCGGCAGCCGAGGCCTCCCAGGCGCGCACGACGGCGGCGAGGCCGGGCGTGCTCTCCGGCACCGGCGCCGTCTCCCCGGCAGGCTCGGACAGACCCGCGTACACGTGGACGCCGCTCTGCTGGACCCAGTGTGCGACCGGCCGCTCCCACTCGCGGGACGCCGCGGCGAGGGCGAGCGTCGGAACCGTCCGGCTGCGCTCGAGCAGCTCGAGGTTCTCGGGCGTGCCGGGGCGGTCCAGGTCTGCGCCGCACAGGTTGACGATGCTGAGGGATCCGGCGCGGCCGAGCTCTTCGCTCCAGGCGCCCGGACGCCGCCCGTCCCACAGGATCTGCCGGAAGGGCGAGCTGCGGCGGGCGCGGGCGAGGACGGCCACGTCGTGGCCCGAGCAGGTGAGATCGGCCGCCAACAGCGTGCCCAGGAAGCCCGAGCCGCCGGCGAGCACGGTGAGCCGCTCCGGCCGGTCGCCGTCGTGCGCCTCCGCGAGCCTGTAGAGGCGCGCGCACTGCTCGGCGAAGCGCCGCACGAGGGGCTCGCCGGCGGTGAGGCCGAACTGCTGCGCGAGCGGCCCATGGAGGGACACCGTCTGGGTGAAGAGCGTTCCGCCGTCGCGCTCCTCGACCGTCCACTCGATGTCCTGATGGCCGCCCGGCTGCGGCTGCCGGAGTGCGAGGCGGCGGACGGGCTCGGCGGCCGTGACTGTGAAGGCGGGAGCCGTGCGGCTGTGGAGGGGGCCGAGCAGCCGGTGGGCGGGGGAGTAGTGGCCCGTTGCGCCCTCGCGGAGCCCGCCGTCGAGCGCCGCGCCGGCCACGGCGGGATTCCATTCGGCCCAGCGCTCGGGCCGGGACAGGACGTCCCACAGCCGTTCGGCGGGGAGGCGGAACCATTGGGATGCGCTGCGCTGCCAGGTCACGCGGCCAGTCTAGCCGCGGGCCCGACGCCGGCCGGTGCGCTGTGCCGGCCGGCGGGGTCAGGCTGTCCGGGGCTGGGCCTCCTCGTCCGCCGGACCCCCGCCTGCGGCCTTCTCGGCCTCATCGATGGCCGCGACGATCCGGCGGCAGGCATCACCGAACATCGCCTGCTCCTCGGCGCTCAGCGCGTCGAAGAGGGCACTGCGCACGAAGGCGACGTGGCCCGGGGCGGCCTCGACGATGGCGGCGCGTCCTGCCCCGGTGAGGTGGACGTCCTGGCCGCGGGCATCCTCGGCCGAGCACGAGCGGCTGATCAGCCCCTTCGCCTCCATGCGCCGCAGGATGTGCGAGAGGCGGCTGCGCTCCCACCCGAGCTCGTGCGCCGCCGTGCCCGAGCGGAGCACGCCGTCGGGACACTCCGAGAGCGTGGCCAGCACCGAATACTCTGGGCCCGACAGGTTCGAGTCGCGCGTGAGCTGGCGGTCGATCGCCGGCGGCAGGCCCCAGAGCAGCTTCCGGAGGGCAAGCCAGACGCCGCGCTCGCGCTCGTCGAGCCACTGCGGCGCCGCTGTGCCGGGCCCTGCTGTGCCGGGCCCTGCTGTGCCCGGCGCAGCTGTGCCCGGCGCAGCTGTGCCCGGCGCAGCTGCGCCCGGCGCAGCCTCTTTGTGCCCCTCATCCTGTTGCACGCCTGTCGCCATGCCCACTCCTCTGTCCCCATCTTCTTGACACATCAATTATGCCTGTGGTGCAGTGGTGCCATCAAGTTTTGATTGATGCGTCAACAAGGAGTCCCCATGACCAAGATCGCAGTCGTCACCGGTTCCACCCGCCCGGGCCGCAACAACCTCCAGGTCGCCGAGTGGGTCCTCGCCCGTGCCACCGAGCAGGTCCCCGATGTCGAGTTCGAGCTCGTCGACATTGCGGACTTCAGCCTGCCCCTCCTCAACGAGGCGCTCCCCGCCGCCTATGGCCAGTACGGCCACGAGGCCACCAAGGAGTTCTCGGCCCGCATCGACGAGTTCGACGGCTACATCTTCGTGACCCCGGAGTACAACCACTCCGTCGCCCCAGCCCTCGCCAACGCCCTCTCCTACCTCAACTCCGAGTGGGCCAACAAGGCTGCAGGCATCGTCTCCTACGGCTCGGCCTTCGGCGTCCGCGCGGTCGAGCACCTGCGCGGGATCCTCTCCGAGCTCCAGGTCGCCCACGTCCAGAAGACCGGCATGTTCTCGCTCTTCACCGACTTCCAGGACTTCTCCGTCTTCAAGCCGACCGAGCAGCAGGCTGCCTCCGTGGACCCGATGCTCGCCCAGCTCGTCGCGTGGACCAAGGCCCTCGAGCCGGTCCGCGCCTCGGCGGGTGTGGCAGCCTGACGCGGGGGTGCTACGCAGCGCACGACGGCGGCACCCGGGTGGGCCTGAGGGCTCACCCGGGTGCCGCCGTCGTGCGGTGGCTGGCCCTCCGCTCAGGGCCGGGCCACGACGTAGGCGTTGAACGGGTCGCCGTCGAGGTCCTTGAGCTCGACGTCCCCGAAGCCAGCCTCGCGGAGCATGCGCTCCGCACGCTGGACGCCCCAGACCGTTCCGAGGCCCGCGCCGCCCTGGCCGAGGGATACGGACATGCAGTGGACCGTCGAGATGGCGTAGAGGAAGGCAGCCCACGGAAGCTCCGCGTTCTCGGCCGGCACGCTGCTGGCCCTGATGTCCACCATGAGGAACGTGCCGCCCGGGCGGAGCGCACGCCGCACGGCCGCCAGGACGTCGGCTGGCCGGGCCTGGTCGTGGATCGCGTCGAAGGCCGTCACGAGGTCGAAGGCGGACTCGTCGGAGAGCTCCGCGACGTCGGCAAGTTCGAACTTCGCGTTCCCGAGGCCCCACGCGGCCGCCTCGGCCCGTGCCTCCCCGATGGCTTCGGGGGAGAAGTCGAGGCCCACGAACCGGCTGGCGGGGAATGCCCGGGCCAGGAGGCTGACCGCGTGGCCCTGCCCGCAGCCGATGTCCGCGACGTCGATCCCGGCCTCGAGCCGCCCCACCTCGCCCGTGAGCGGGATGATCTCCGAGAGCAGGGAGGCGTCGTTGACGGCCGCGCTCTCCTCGGCCTGGATCCGGTGGAAGCCCGGATAGTCCTCGTAGCCGAGCCCTCCACCGTGCCGGACCGCCTCGACTACCTTCGGCGTCACCTCTCCCATGAGCGTCAGATACCGGGTCATGCGCGCCAGGTTGTCCACGCCGGGCCCGGTGACGACCGGCACGTAGGCGGGGCCCAGGCTGAAGGCCCCCTCGCCCGCAGCCTCCACGATCCCGGTGCTGAGGAGGCCGTGGACGATCTCCCGCACGTACCGTTCGTCGAGCCCGGCAGCGTCGGCGATCTGCTGGGTCGAGGCAGGCGGAAGGGCGCCCATGGTGTCGAGCAGCCCGGACTGGTAGCCGATGCTGAGCAGGATGCCCGCGCCCGCATCGTTGATGATCCGCAGGAGGTGCTCTGCGGCGAGGTCCGTCCCCTCCGGCTCCTGCTCTGCCGGCTGGCCGGGGGCGTGGGCCCGGACGGGGCCCGTCGTCCCGTCGGGCTCGTTCGTCTGGCCTAGGCCCGTCGCCCGGTCGAGGTCTGCCGTGGTGCCCATGGTGTGCTCCTTGTCGATTCCAGGGTATGTTCCCGTGCTTCGACGGTAGGAGCGGCGCCCAGGCCTGCGGATCGGCAGAATCCTGCATCTTCACGCCCATCCGGCGGCCGCATCAGTGGCGCTGTGGTCCATTCTGTGCAGGCGGCTGCAGGCCCGCGTCGTGTGCCCACGCTGAAGCGGCCGTCCGCGAGGCAACCCCGAGCTTGGTGTAGATGTTGGCGAGGTGACGGGCCACGGTCCTGTCGCTGAGGACGAGGGCCGACGCGATGTCCCGGTTGCCGGCTCCGCCCATGAGGTACCGCAGCACCTCCGTCTCGCGCTGGGTGAGGGGCCCGACGGCGATGTGGCGCCTCGGGCGGTCGAGCCGGCGCACGTCGGGCTCGGCCCCGAGCCGCCGGTAGATGGCCGCCGCCGTGGCGCGCTCGGCCTCGGCCTCCGTCCGGGTGGCAGTCGAGCCGTCCCCGCGCGCCTCGAGGGCTGCGGCGAGGATCTCGTGGGCGCGGGCGAGCCCGTGGCGGATCCCCTGGCTCCGGTACAGCCCTGCCGCGCGGCGCGCAGCAGCCGCCGCATCAGGGATCCGGGCCGCGCCGAGGGCCACGAGGGCTGCGGCGTGTGCCGCCGAGGCGAGGAGGCCGGCCGTTCCATAGAAGTGCGCCGCAGCGTCCAGCTCCCCGGCCCAGTTCTCGGCCGCCTCGCGCTCGCCGGCTGCCAGGCCCAGCTCGACCGCCGCCAGAAGGAGCTGCGGCCGGCGGACAGGGGGCGCCGCGGCGAGCTCGGCGCGAAGGGAGTCGAGCCCCTCAGCCAGCCGGCCGGCGTCGGCCGCCAGATAGGCGAGTCCCGGCTGGGGCTCGGTGCCCGCGGCGCTCGCCCGGGCGTACGCGGAGGCGGCCTCGGTGCCCCGCCCGCGCAGCCGCAGCACGTCGCCGAGCGCCGCGAAGCCCTCCGCCGCGGTCCACGACTGGGCGCCGAGCAGGGTCGTGCTCGTCTCCTCGAGCCTTGCGAGGGCCTGGTCCCACGCCCCCTCCGCGACGAGGAGCTGGAGCCCGTGGAGCTGCGTGATCGAGTTGTACATGAACGACTCGGAGAGCGGGGCACACCACGCGCCCAACGCGTCCGTCCACGCCCTCATGCGCGCGTAGTCGCCGATCTCGTGGCTCAGGTGGATGACGGAGCAGTAGATGTCCCCTCCCCAGACCGGGTCCACGGCGCCGGCGACGACGGGGAGCAGGGACTCGTCCAGGAGCGAGAAGCCCTCGTCCACGTGCCCCCGGATGACGCGGGCGCTGCCCTCGAGCACGAGGGCGAAGGCGTCCAGCGCCTCGACCCGGTGCCGGCGGGCGAGAGACCTCACCTGGGCGGCGGCCGACTCGGCGCGCGCGGGGTCGGCGGATCCGTCGAGCTCGAACGAGGAGCGCAGATAGGCGAGGTATCCATGCTCGGGGCCTTCCGGGAGCGGGGCGAGGAGCCGCCCGGCGCGCGCGAGCCAGGCGCCGTGGAGGGCGATGTCGGCACGGAGACCCCACTGCAGCGAGAGGCGGAGCGCCGTCATGCCGGCCTCGCGCGGCTTTCCCTGTTCGTCGAGACGGCGGAAGGCCTGCTCTCCCACGGCCATGGACGCCGGCACGTCGCCGAGCCACCAGAGCGCGGCCACGAGGGCCTCGAGGTCCTCGGCGGCGAGCGAATCCCTCTCCGGCAGGTCCTTGAGCGCTGCGCGGACGGCCGGCCAGTCGGAGCGCAGGGAGGCCTCCCGGGCCGCGTCGATGGCCGCCTGACGAGAGTCCATGGTGCCTCCTCGTGCCATCAAGCGTAGCCCTCCCGGCCCCGAGCGGCGAGGATGGACCGTGCGGCCACGGCAGGCCGCACGAAAGGGGATGCACCATGGAGATCGCGCTCACGGGCGGAAGCGGCAAGCTCGGCCGGGCGGTGCTCGCGCACCTGCGCGCGGCAGGGCACACGGTCTGGAACCTCGACGCTGTGGGGGAGCGGGACCCGGGGTTCGTGCGCACGGACCTGACGGACTACGGCCAGGTGGCCGACGCGCTCGCGGGGATCGATGACCGCCACAGCGGTGTGGACGCGGTGGTGCACCTCGCGGCGGTCCCGGCGCCCGGGCTCGTGCCGGACGCCGCGACGTTCCACAACAACATGCTCGCGACCTACAACGTCTTCCAGGGCGCGCGCCGTGCAGGGGTCAGGCGGATCGTGTACGCCTCGAGCGAGACCGTGCTCGGGCTTCCGTTCGACACCCCGCCGCCGTACATCCCCGTGGATGAGGAGTACCCCGCCCGGCCGGAGAGCACCTACTCGCTCGTGAAGCACCTCGAGGAGCAGATGGCGGTCCAGCTGTGCCGCTGGGATCCGGACCTGAGCGTGAGCGCGCTGCGCTTCTCCAACGTCATGGACCCCGAGGACTACGCGGAGTTCCCCTCCTTCGATGCGGATCCCCGGGGCCGCAAGTGGAACCTGTGGGGCTACATCGACGCCCGCGACGGCGCCCAGGCGGTGCGCCGTGCCCTCGAGGCGGCGCGGCCCGGATTCGAGGCGTACATCATCGCCGCCGCGGACACGGTGATGTCCCGCCGCTCGGCGGAGCTCGCGGCCGAGGTCTTCCCGGACACCAGCCTCACGCGCGAGGTGGGGGAGCACGAGACGCTCCTGTCCATCGACAAGGCGCGCCGCCTCCTGGGCTACAGCCCTGAGCACAGCTGGCGGGACAGCCTCTGACGCCGCCAACGGGACGGACGGTGCAGGATCCCAAATTGGGATCCCAACCCTCTTGACTGTGTTGCAGGCCACACCCTAGCGTTCTCTTGGGATCCCAAATTGGAATCCCAAGAAGAGATCTCCTCACACGTTGCGCACGCCCATCCGGGCCCGGCCTCTTCCGGGGAGGCCGTCATTCACACTGTCGTGAAGGAGGACGCGTGTCCGTCCGCGAAGAAACCAGTCCCCAGCCGCCCCTCGCTCGGGACAGCGAGGGAAGCGGCGCCAGGCGCAGCAATGTGCGCTGGAAGCTGTTCCTGCTCCTGCTCGTCCTGGTCACGGTCAACTACATCGACCGCGGCTCCATCTCGGTGGCCCTGCCGATCATCCAGAAGGAGTTCAACCTCTCTCCGGAACTCGTGGGCCTCCTCCTCTCAGCCTTCTTCTGGACCTACGCGCTCATGCAGGTCCCGGTCGGCTGGCTCATCGACCGTTTCGGCCCGCGCAAGGTCGTCACGGCCTCGTGCGTCGGCTGGGGCGCCGCGACCGCGGCCTCAGGCATGGCCGGCGGGTTCCTCAGCATGTTCATCGCCCGCATGGGCATCGGCGTCACGGAGGCCGGCATCATGCCGGCCGGCGGCAAGCTCAACGCCATCTGGATGCACTCCAAGGAACGCGGGCGCGGCGCCACGATCCTCGACGCGGGCGCTCCGCTCGGAGCCGGCGTGGGCGGGATCCTCATCACGTGGCTCATCGCGGCAGCCGGCGGGTGGCGCGCGGCCTTCGTCATCGCCGGCGTCGCCACTGTGCTGCTCGGCATTGCCACCTGGTGGTACCTGCGGGACCACCCGCGCCAGCACAGGGGAGTCAACGAGGCCGAGGCGGAGTACATCGAGGCCTCGCACCGCGCCGAGGACGAGGCTGCCGGCATGACGAAGGGAGAGGCCCGCCGCGCTCTCCTTCCGTACCTGAAGTTCCGCTCGTTCTGGGCCATGTGCTTCGGCTGGCTCGGCTTCAACGGCGTCTTCTACGGCCTGCTCACATGGGGCCCGCTCTACCTCTCCCAGGCCAAGGGCTTCGACCTCAAGACGATCGGCTGGTCCACTTTCGTCATCTTCGGGGCGGGCTTCGTCGGCGAGATCCTCGGAGGCCTCCTGGCGGACAGGCTCCGAAGCAAGGGCTATGGCGCCAACCTCGTCATGCGCTCCCTCCTGGGCGCCTCGAGCGTCGTCGTGGCCGCGGGACTCGTCGGGGTGACGATCGTGGCGGACCCGATCGCCGCCGTCGTCCTCCTCTCGGTTGTCCTGTTCTTCCTGCGCTGGGTCGGGCTCTTCTGGTCCATCCCCGCCACGCTGGGCGGGCGGACGAACGCCGGAGTCCTCGGCGGTGCCATGAACTTCAGCGGCAACATCGCCGGCTTCGTGACGCCCATCGCCGTCGGCCTGATCGTGGGGGCGACGGGCGGCTACACGTGGGCGCTGCTGTACTTCGTCGGGTCGGCCATCGTCATGGGCGCCTCGGTGCTCACGCTCGACTACTCGAAGCGGCTGCCCGTCTGAGCCGTGGGCGGCGGGGCGGCGACGGCCCCGCCGCCTGCCCCATGGTCGAATGGGGCAACAGCCATCAGCCACTGCAGGGCCTTGGGGCCCGCCCGAGGAGAGGAACTCCCTCATGGCACAGCCGATCGACGAGCCGACGCGGGACCGCCCGCTGCGCGAGATCATCCGCGACGCCCTCAGGGCTCGGATCTTCGAGGGCTACTACCCCCCGGGGACCCGGCTCATCGAGCGCGACCTGGCCGCTGAGTTCAACGTCTCGAGGCTGCCCGTCCGCGAGGCCCTGCGCATGCTCCTGCAGGAGGGGCTCCTGGCCGAGCGGGCGACGCGCGGCTCCGTCGTGGCGGGGCTGAGCGAGAAGGAGGTCCAGGACCTCTTCGACGTACGCGCCTCCCTCGAGGTGCTCGCGTGCCGGCTCGCTGCGGAGCGGGCCACGCCTGAGGACCTCGCGAGGCTCGGGGCACTGCTGGACGGCGCCGCCGACGCGCTGGCCAGAGGCAGCATCAACGAGGCCCACCGCCTCAACAACGACTTCCACGACGAGGTGACGAGGATCGCGGACAATGCCTTCCTCCGCACGGCCCTCGAGCCCCTCCAAGGCCGCATGCACTGGCTCTTCCGCCACGTCACCGACCTCCCCGAGCTCGTCCAGGAGCACCGGGACCTCCTCTCCGCCATCGCCACAGGCGACCCGGAGCAGGCAGCCGAGCAGTCGCGCCGGCACATCGGCAAGTACAGAGACCAATACCCGGACACCGTCTGAGCGCCGCCACGCGGCGAAGGACGCGGGTCCGAGACCAAGGACCATCAATGAGACTTCTCGTCATCAACCCGAACATCAGTGAGGACGTCACCGCGCTCATCCGCGCGGAGGCACAGCGCTCTGCTGCGCCGGACACGGAACTCGTCGTGCGCACCGCCGGCCACGGCGTCGAGTACATCGAGACCCGCCTCGAGTCCCTCATCGCCGCGGGGGCCGTCGCCGAGCTCATCGCCGAGCACGCGGCCGGCGACGGCCAGCGCGTCGACGGGGTCGTCGTCGCGGCCTTCGGCGATCCGGGCCTGCCCGCGGTCAAGGAACTCGCGGACGTCCCCGTCGTCGGCATCACCGAGGCGGCACTCTGCGCGGCCGCGCTCCAAGGCCAGCGCTTCTCGATCATCGCCATCTCCGACCGCATCACCGCCTGGTACCGCGACTGCGTCGAGCGGTTCGGCTTCGGCTCCCGCCTCGCCTCGATCCGTTCCATCAAGGAGGCCCTGCGCGGCATCGGAAGCGTCCAGGAGGACTTCCGCCCGACCCTCGTCGAGCTCGCGCGACTGGCCGTCGCGGAAGACGGCGCCGACGTCGTGATCCTCGCGGGCGCACCGCTCGCGGGACTCGCCCGGGACGTCGCCGATGACATCCCGGTGCCCGTCGTCGACGGCATCGGGGCAGGCATCCGCCTCGCCGAGGCCATCGTCGGGCTCGGCTCCGGAGCCCACCGGGCCGGCTCCTTCGCGGCCCCGCCGGTCAAGCGGAGGGACGGGCTCACTCCGGCGCTCGACGCCGCGCTCGACGCCGCTCAGCTCGCCGTGCAGGGCGCACACACCCGAGGCGGTGCCCGATGACGGCCCGCGTGCCCGACGGTGCCCGCAGCACGGCTGCCGGGCTCGTGATCGCCCACGGCCTCGTGGTCAACGCAACCGGCGCGCGCAGGGCCCACGTGGTGGTCGACGGCGGCCGCATCACCGCCATCGTCGACGCCACGGAGCCCGTGCCCGCTGCAGAGCGGGTCATCGATGCCACGGGCCGCGCCGTCATCCCCGGCGGGATCGACGGACACTGCCACGTGGCCCAGACCACGGGTCCCTGGACCACTCTCGACGACTACGCCGTCACCTCCGCCGCAGCCCTGTGGGGAGGCACGACGACGATCCTCGACTTCGGCATCCCCCGCGACTCCTCCGAGACCCCGCTCGCGGCTGCCCGGAACAAGCTCGAGCTCGCAGCCGACTCCCGCTGCGATGTCGCGCTCCACGGCTCGGTCATCACGTGGGATGAGACCGTCCCGGCCCAGCTCGACGCGCTCGCGGCCCTAGGGGTCCGCAGCGTCAAGATGTACATGACCAACCGGGGGTCGACCATGGCGGACGACGACACGGTCCTGAAGGTCATGCGGGAGATGGTCCGCCTGGACGGGCTCACCTACATCCATGCCGAGCATGACGCGATGATCGCCGACTGCACCCAGGAGCACGCCGATGCGGGGCGGACCGGCATCGGGCACCTGCACGAGACCCGACCGGAGCTTGCGGAGGAGGCCTCGGTCCGCGAAGTGCTCGCGATGGCCGAGTACACGGGCGCCCCCGTCTACTTCGTGCACCAGTCCACACCACGCGCCGTCGACCTCGTCGCACAGGCCCGGGCCCGGGGCGTCGAGGCGCACTCCGAGACGTGCCCGCACTACCTCGTCCTCGACGACGGCGTGTACTCCTCGCGCTTCCCGGAGTGGTACGCGTGCTGCCCGCCCATGCGCTCGCCGGAGACGGTCGAGGCCCTGCGCAGGCGCTTCGCGGAAGGGTCCGTCCACACTGTCTCCAGCGACCACTCGTGCTACGACCTGGCGCAGAAGCGGGAGCGCACCGACGACATCCGGCAGATGCCGCACGGACTGCCCGGAGTCGAGACCCGCATGCCGGTGGCCTTCACGGCGCTCGCGGAGGCGATGTCCGCGGCGGGCACGGGACGCGGGGGAGGGGACGACGGCGTGCGCCTCCTCGAACGGTTCGTCGAGCTCTTCGCGGCTGGCCCGGCGAGGATCAACGCGATCCCCGGCAAGGGCGTCATCGCGTCCGGATACGATGCGGACCTCGTCGTGTTCGACCCGGAGGAGGAGCGGGCCGTCGACGGGACGGCGCTGCACATGGGGACGGACTTCTCGCCCTTCGAGGGGATGAGGCTGCGCGGCTGGCCCCAGGCTGTCGTCTCGGCGGGCCGCGTCGTCCTCGACGGGGACGGGTTCCATGACCCGGGTCCGGTGGGCCGCTTCCTCGCCAGGCAGGGCTACCGGGAATCCCACCAGGCTGCCGGGGCATCGGGTCCGGGCACCCCGCATGCCCTGCAGACGGCCGGCAGCGGAGGAGGGGAGTGAGCATGGTCCACGCAGACCGGCCCCGCCGCATCGGCATGATCGTGCCCTCATCGAACACATGCCTCGAGCCGATGAGCTACCGCGTCCTCGGCGCGCGGAAGGACGCCACGGTCCACTCTGCCCGTATCCCCGTCACGCGCATCGCCCTCGACGCCGGCTCGGACCGGCAGTTCGACGTGGCCGGCATGCGCAGTGCCGCCGAGCTGCTCGCCTCTGCGGCCGTGGATGTCATCGCCTGGAACGGCACGTCCGGGTCGTGGCTCGGTCCGGACCACGACCGCGCCATCGCCGCCGAGATCACCGCGGCGACCGGCATCCCGGCCACGACATCGACGCTTGCCTACCTCGATGCGTTCGCACAGTTCGGAACCGGGTCGATCGGACTCTTCACCCCGTACACGCCGGACGTGAACCTGCAGGTGATCGAACGCTACGCCGAGGCCGGCATCCACACCTGCGGCCATCGCGCCCTCGGCCTGAGCGACAACGAGTCGTTTGCGCGGGTGGACCCTGCGGAGCTCGTGCCCGGCTCGCTCGAGCTCGCTGCCGGACGGCCTGATGCGATCGTCTACCTGTGCACGAACCTCTACGGTGCGGCGGTGGCGGCGGAGATCGAGGAGTCAACGGGCGTGCCGGTCCTCGACTCGGTGGCGGTGACACTGTGGAGGTGCCTCCAGCTCGTGGGCCCCCCGCTGCTCGACCCGCGCTGGGGCCGGCTGCTCGCCTGACGCCGGGGCGTGCCCTTGCCGGACCGTCGCGAGGACGCCGCAGGGCCGGCAGCGTGATGCTGCCGGCCCTGCGGTCGTCTCGGCCTTGGCCCTTGAGGGCCTCAGCCAGATGCAGTGGAAAGGCTCAGAGAGGGCGGACCTTCGCGGCCTGGAGGCCCTTCGGGCCCTGCTGCGCCTCGAACTCGACCTTCTGGCCTTCCTGGAGCTCGCGGTAGCCCGTGGACTCGATCGCGGAGAAGTGCACGAAGATGTCGGCGCTGTTGTCATCCGGGGCGATGAAGCCGAAGCCCTTTTCGCTGTTGAACCACTTGACGGTGCCAGTTGCCATTCTGTCCTCCTCGGACGGGTGCAGGTTCCGTATCTCGGAACCGCTTGCAGCGGTGTTCAGTACCGCGAAGCAGACACACACCCGGCCTCCGGCGGAGACTGGCCTTGCGTACAACCATAATGCGAACCACAACGACTACGGCTTCAACGGTACAGGACGGGATGCGGTTCGGCCACCGTCCCTGCGCGCCCCAATGCGGCGCCCCGCCTCCGGGGCGCCGCAGCGGGCTGTCAGTCGGAGCCCAGATTGATGTCCGGGTTCTCCTCCTCCACGGCGTCGAGCTCGATGAGGCGGCGCGGATCGTGGAGCGGGTCGATCCCGTCCATCGTCTCCGGACTGTCGCTCGAGCCCTCCACCGCCTGGCTGTCGCGTCCGTCGAGGGGCTCGGTCAGGTCGTCGTCCTCGGTGTCGCCCCAGTCGAGGCTGTGCGTCATCGCGTGCTCCTCTCAGCCTGCGTCGAAGCGCTCGTCGTCGCCCTCGTCTGCGTCGCGGTCATTGCCCGACCCGTCGGGAAGGCTCGCGACGTCGGGGGTGCGGCGGCGGGGCGCTTCCTCGTCGGCGGGGACGTTCTCGGTGTCCTGGCTCATGGCAGCTCCTTCCCATCTCGGGGGAGCGGCGAGGGGAGCCCGCTCCCTGACTCAACGGTAGGCCCCTGCCGCCTTAAAGGGGAGGACCCGCGGGAGGACGGGCCCGACGACCGGCGGGAGGGCCGGCGTGGCGCCCCGTCCCGGCGCTCAGCCCGCCCAGCGGTACTCCTTCTCGGGCCTTCCCGGGGACCCGTACCGGGCGGAGCGCACGAGCTCGCCCGTGTCCGCCAGATGCTCGAGGTACCGCCTGGCCGTCACGCGCGAGACCCCGACAGCTTCGGTCACCTCGGCGGCGGAGACGGCGGCGTCCCTGGACCGGAGGTAGTCGCGGACAGCCGCGAGGGTCTCTCCGGAGAGGCCCTTGGGCAGCGGCGGAGCGACAGGGGAGCGCAGTGCCGCGAGCGCGGCGTCGACAGCGGCCTGCGACGCCGTGCCGCCCAGAGAGTCGAGCGCCTCGCGGTAGGCGCGGTAGTGCTCGAGCCGCTCGGCGAGGGCCGCGAACGTGAAGGGCTTGATGACGTACTGCACCACGCCGACCGAGATGGCCTTCCGCACCACCGGCAGCTCGCGCACGGCCGTGATGGCGATGATGTCCACGCCGTGGCCGCCGGCGCGGAGTCGCCGGCCCACGTCCACGCCGTGCAGGTCCGGGAGGTTCATGTCCAGGAGCACGAGGTCCACGGGCCTGCCTGCCGCCTCGAGCTCCGCCGCGGCCCGGAGGGCGGAGGCCCCGTCGCGCGCCGTCCCCACGTGCACGAATCCGGGCACGCGCGCCACGTAGGCGGCGTGCGCGTCCGCAGCAATCTGCTCGTCCTCGACGACGAGCACCCGCAGCTCGCGCATCACCGCTCCGCTCCGTCCCGGCACGGCAGGGACACTGTGAACACGGCCCCGCTCCGGCGGCTGAGCGAGAGCGCCCCTCCGAGCCGGTCCACCGACCGCGCCACCAGGGCGAGCCCCAGGCCTCGGCCCCGTCCCGAATGCGGCCCCGAATGCGGCTTGGTGGAGTACCCGTAGCGGAGGACCTTCTCGGCCTCGTCCTCCGCGACCCCGGGACCGCTGTCGGCCACCTCGATGACGACCTCGCCGCCGTCGCGCACGATCTCGAGCGAGACCCACCGGGGCGGGCCCGAGGAGGCTGCGGCGTCTATCGCGTTGTCGAGGAGGTTGCCCACCACCGTCACGAGCTCCACCGCCGGCAGGCCGGTCCCCGCGAGCGAGGCGGTGGCCTCCGCGTCGAGGCGCACACCGCGCTCGTTCGCCTGGGCCGCCTTCCCCATGACGAGCGCTGCGAGGACAGGCTCGTCGAGCGAGACGACGAGCTCGTCCGCGAGCGCCTGGCTCAGCCGGAGGTCCTCCGTTGCGAAGTCGCGGGCCTCCTCCGTACGCCCCAGCTCGAGCAGGGACACGATCGTGTGGAGCCGGTTGGCGTGCTCATGGGTCTGGCTCCGCAGGGCGTCCGAGAGTGTCCGCATGGTCTCGAGCTCGCTCCCGAGGGCCTCGATCTCCGTGCGGTCCCGGAGTGTGGCGACCGCCCCGATGACGCGCGTCCGGCGGCGCTCCGCGCTCACTGCCGGCTCCTGGTTGACCACGAGCACGCGGTCGCGGGTCACGTGGATCTCGTCGTGCGCGCGGCGGCCGCTCGCGAGCAGGTCGCGCAGGCTCGCGGGAAGCTCGAGCGAGTCCACGCCGGCGGCGATCGGGCCGCGGGCGGAGGGGACGGCGTCGTCTGCGGGGGCGAGCCCGAGGAGCCGCGAGGCCTGGTCGTTGCGGATGACGACGCGCCCGCCTGTGTCGACGAGCATCACGCCCTCGCGCACGGAATGCAGCACCGACTCGTAGTAGGCGAAGAGCTGGCCGAGCTGCTCGGGGCCATAGCCGCGCGTGACCGCCGAGAGGTACCGGCCGAGCGCGAGCGACCCCAGCACGCCGAGGGCGAGCACGGCCGCGGCGACCGCGAGCACCGCGGGGAGCCGGCCCGCGAGCGCGACGTCGACAGCGCTGACCCGGACCCCGGCAGAGACCATCCCGAGGATGCGGCCGTCCTCGGAGAAGACGGGGACGATCGAGCGTACGGAGGGGCCCAGGGTGCCCTCGTACGTCTCCGTGAAGGGCCTGCCCGCGAGCGCTTGGTCGATGCTCCCGATGTACGCACCGCCGATCTGCGCGGGATTCGCGTGCGTCCAGCGGGTCCGGTCCGGGGCCATGACCGTGATGAAGTCCAGGTCAGCGTCCGCGATCAGCTGCTCGGTGTAGGGCTGGAGGAGCGGGGTGGGCGAGCGCGTTGCGGCCTGCTGTGCGGCCCCGACCACCAGCGGGCTGTCCGCCACCGCCTCGGCGACGGCGAGCGTGCGGAGCCCGGCGGCGTCGTACACCTGCGTCCGCGCGTCGAGGTACATCGCGGTGCCGACGAACGCGGTGAGCACCACGACGGCAAGCACCAGCAGCGCGATGAGGCGCCCTGCGAGGCTCATGCCCTTCATGTGCTGTGCCTTCCTCCGGCGGTGCGGGCCCTGGGTGCAGGCCCTTGGGAACGAGGTGCTGTGACCAATATGACCGCAAGGGTGAGGTCTGTCACACGCAAGGGGAGAGTTGGTCCTGGAACGGCCCCGTCGGGGGGCCAACGGACAACGTACCAAGGAGAACCCCGTGGCAATGTCGCCTGCGGCCCAGCGGCCCGCACCGGCCAAGAAGCCGGTGGACCGAACCCATTTCCTCTACATCGCAGTCATCGCAGCAGTCGTCCTCGGCGTCGTGGTCGGCCTCGTATTCCCGGGCAAGGAGGGCTTCGCGGCAAGCCTCAAGCCGGTGGGGGACGCCTTCGTGGCACTCATCAAGATGATGATCGCGCCGGTCATCTTCTGCACGATCGTCCTGGGCATCGGATCGATCGCGAAGGCCGCCACGGTCGGGAAGGTCGGAGGCCTCGCGCTCGCCTACTTCATGGCGATGAGCACGTTCGCCCTGGGCATCGGCCTCGTGGTGGGCAACATCGTCCACCCGGGCGAGGGCCTGGACCTCGCCGACGCCACCTACGAGGCAGCCGAGTCGAAGGACACCACCGAGTTCCTGCTCGGCATCATCCCCAAGACGATGCTCTCGTCCCTGACCTCGGGCGAGATCCTCCAGACCCTCTTCGTCGCGCTCCTCGTCGGCTTCGCCCTCCAGCGCATGGGCCGCACCGGCGCCATGCTGCTCGAGTTCATCCGCCAGGCGCAGGCCCTGGTCTTCCGCATCCTCATCATGATCATGTGGCTCGCCCCGATCGGTGCCTTCGGCGCGATCGCGGCCGTCGTCGGCGCGACCGGCTGGCAGGCCGTGCTGAGCCTCGGAACGCTCATGCTCGCCTTCTATGCCACGTGCATCGTGTTCATCGTGGTGGTGCTCGGCACGCTCCTGAAGGCCGTCTCCGGCGTGAACATCTTCAAGCTCATGAAGTACCTGGGCCGCGAGTACCTCATCATCGTCTCGACCTCGTCCTCCGAGGCCGCTCTTCCCCGCCTCATCGCCAAGATGGAGCACCTCGGCGTCTCGAAGCCGGTGGTCGGCGTCACCGTCCCGACGGGCTACTCGTTCAACCTCGACGGCACCGCGATCTACCTCACGATGGCCTCGCTCTTCATCGCCACCGCCATGGGCACGCCGTTGGGCCTCGGCGAGCAGATCGGCCTCCTGGTGTTCATGGTCATCGCCTCGAAGGGCGCCGCAGGCGTCACCGGAGCCGGCCTCGCGACACTCGCGGGCGGACTCCAGGCCCATGCGCCGCAGCTCGTGGGCGGCGTCTCCTTCATCGTGGGCATCGACCGCTTCATGTCCGAGGCCCGCGCCCTGACCAACTTCACGGGCAACGCGGTGGCGACCGTGCTCATGGGCACGTGGACCAAGGAGATCGACCGCAGCCGCGTGGACGAGGTCCTCTCCGGCCAGCTCCCCTTCGACGAGACCACCATGCTCGCCGAGCACGGGCACGGCGGCGATACCGCCGAGGGAAGCCCGGTGCAGGGCGCAGGGCAGAAGGTCCCGGCCGGCGTCTGAACGTCGCGCCGGCGCCTGGCGCCCGCCAGGCCGTCGCACCCGCCGGGCCCTGGCCTGGCCTGAGGGGCCGTCCGGATTCCGGGCGGCCCCTCAGGGCATTCCCCGCTCGCGGGGCGCAAACCCTGAAGCTCCGGTTGAAGGTGAGGCGCGCCGGGGGCGATGTGTCAAGGTTCGCCGGATGCGTGTCGTGCCTGTGTACGCTGGCATGAAGGAACCGCAGCACAGCGATACCGAAAGTGTGGAGATACGTGAGCAACGATCAGGGGTCAATGACTCTCGAGGGCATCTCGGAGGACGCCGAGGACACCGTCCTGGGCCCCACCGGCCGGCCGTTGCACGAGTTCCCGGTGCCCGCGCCGCTCGACTCGCACGGCCCGGCCCGCGTGATCGCCATGGTGAACCAGAAGGGCGGGGTCGGCAAGACGACCTCCACCATCAACCTCGCCGCGGCGCTCGCCGAGTACGGCCGCAGGGTCCTGCTCGTGGACTTCGATCCGCAGGGCGCGCTCTCCGCGGGGCTCGGCATCAACCCCCACGAGCTCGAGACCACGGTCTACAACGTCATGATGGACCGGCACGTGGACGTGCACGACGCCATCCGCGAGACGAGCATCCCGGGCCTTGACCTCCTCCCGGCCAACATCGACCTCTCGGCCGCCGAGGTCCAGCTCGTCACCGAGGTGGCACGCGAGCAGGTCCTCGCGACGGCCCTGCGGAAGGTGGAGGACGAGTACGACCTCATCCTCATCGACTGCCAGCCCTCGCTCGGCCTCCTCACCGTCAACGCGCTCACGGCCGCCCATGGCGTCGTGATCCCGCTCATCTGCGAGTTCTTCGCCCTGCGCGCCGTGGCCCTGCTCGTCGAGACCATCGAGAAGGTCCAGGACCGCCTCAACCCGCGGCTCACCGTGGACGGCGTCCTCGCCACGATGTACGACGCGCGGACCCTCCACAGCCGCGAGGTCCTCGCCCGCCTCGTCGAGGCATTCGGGGACAAGGTGTTCGAGACGGTGATCAAGCGCACCATCAAGTTCGCCGACGCCACGGTGGCCGCGGAGCCGATCACGCAGTACGCCTCCAACCACCCCGGCGCCGAGGCCTACCGGAGCCTGGCCCGCGAGCTCGTGGCCCGCGGTGGCGCTCCCTGACGAGACGCCTGCGGAGCCGTCCCGGTCCGGCTTCGAAGTCCGGCTGACCAACTTCACCGGTCCGTTCGACCTCCTGCTCGGGCTCATTGCGAAGCGGCGTCTGGATGTCACCGAAGTCGCGCTCGCAACCGTCACGGACGACTTCATCGCCTACACGCGCGCCCTCCAGGACCGCGGCGAGGACTGGGAGCTGGACGAGGCCAGCGAGTTCCTCGTCATCGCCGCCACGCTCCTGGACCTCAAGGCCGCCCGGCTTCTGCCCGCCGGCGAGGTCGAGGACGAGGAGGACGTGGCGCGGCTCGAGGCGAGGGACCTCCTGTTCGCACGGCTGCTGCAGTACAAGGCGTTCAAGGAGGTGGCCGGGATCTTCGCCGGCACACTCGAGGTGGAGGCCCGTCGCTACCCGCGCTCGGTCACGCTCGAGCCCGCATTCGCCGCGCTGCTGCCCGAACTCGTCTGGCGGCACACCCCCGCCGAGTTCGCGGCGCTCGCGGCCGCGGCCTTCGCGCCGAAGGAGGCACCGGCGTCGGAGGTCTCCCTCGGGCACCTGCACGCGCCCCCGGTGAGCGTGCGGGAGCAGGCTGCGGTGCTCGGTGCACGGCTGCGTGCCGCCGGTTCCTTGAGCTTCCGCGCACTGACGGACGACGCCGACTCCCGGCTCGTGGTGGTGGCGCGCTTCCTGGCGCTGCTCGAGCTCTTCCGCGACCGGGCGGTCGCCTTCGAGCAGGCGGCGCCGCTCGCCGAGCTCATGGTGCGGTGGACGGCCGCGGAGGGCTGGACGGCCGAGCGGGTCAGCGAGGAGTACGAGGACTGGGGACAGCAGGCCGAGCCCGGGGAGCCCGGGGAGCCGGCGGTGCCGAGGAGGTACGAGGAGGATGCAGCAGATGCACGGGTCTAGGACGGTCGGGGCGGCCCTCGAGGCTGTCCTCATGGTGGTCGACGAGCCGATCGGCGCGAGCGAGCTCGCCTCCGCCCTCGACGAGCCTCTTGACACGGTGGAGGAGGCCCTGCGGTCGCTCGCCGCCGAGTACGACGAGCAGGGCCGCGGGTTCGAGCTGCGCGCGGTCGCGGGCGGTTGGCGGTTCTACTCGCGGCCCGAGTATGCCGGCTTTGTCTCCAAGTACGTCCTCGAGGGGCAGACCTCGCGCCTGACGCAGGCCGCGCTCGAGACCCTCGCGGTCATCGCGTACCGGCAGCCCGTGGGACGTTCACGCGTCGCCGCGATCCGCGGCGTCAACGTCGACTCGGTGGTCAAGACGCTCGTCTCGCGCGGGCTCATCGAGGAGGCGGGCACCGATCCCGAGTCCGGTGCGATCCTGTATGCGACCACGTCCTATTTCCTGGAACGGCTCGGGATCGGCTCGGTGGCCGAGCTCCCCGAGCTTTCTCCGCACCTCCCCGGCCTCACGGAGCTCGCCGGGCTGGCCGAGCTCGAGGGCGGCTACCCGGGCCGCGGTGCCTGATCCGGTATCCTTGAAGGCGGGCTTTCGCCCTTCTTCCTCCTAATCCCCTTACATCCGTAACATCCGTCCGCAGCGAGCGGGCGTCAATATCGCAGAGGCATTGGTCATGACACAGGCGGGACGCCAGGGTTCACCACGCAACAACAACAGCAGGGGCCGCGCAGGCCAGCAGGGCGGTGGGCCCTCGCAGGGCGGCGCCGGAGGCCGCGGGAGCTCGGCGCGCGGCGGCGCCAAGGGCGCGCCGAAGGCACCCTCGCGCCGCCGCGGCGAGCGCCCCCAGCCCAAGGGGTCCGGCGCCGCGCCCTTCGCGGGTGAGCGCTTCGGCCAGAGCCTCGGTCCCGTCCGCGGGTCCGAGCGCAAGGCGCCTTCGCCCCTGCCCCAGCACCGTCCCCGCCCCTCGCGCGCCGAGATGAGCGCCGAGGGCGTGCGGCTGCAGAAGGCCATGGCCAACGCCGGCGTCGCGTCGCGCCGCGTGTGCGAGGAGCTGATCGCGGAGGGCCGGGTCGAGGTCAACGGCCAGATCGTCACCGAGCTCGGCACCCGCGTCGACCCGGAGAAGGACGTCATCCATGTCGACGGCGTCCGCGTGCAGACCAACGAGCACCTCGTCTACATGGCGTTCAACAAGCCCCGCGGGGTGGTGTGCACGATGGACGACCCTGAGGGCAGGCCCTGCATCTCGGACTACCTCCGCCCGGGCTCGCCTGAGCGCCTGTTCCACGTCGGACGCCTCGACACCAACACCGAGGGCCTGCTGCTCCTCACGAACGACGGCGAGCTCGCCAACCGGCTCACCCACCCGTCCTACGAGGTGCCCAAGACGTACGTGGTCCAGGTCCGCGCACCCATGCCCCAGGGCATCGGCGCGCAGCTCCGCCGAGGCGTCGAGCTCGAGGACGGCGTGGCCAAGGTGGACTCGTTCCGACTCGTGGACTCGACGCCGGGCTTCGTGCTCGTCGAGGTGGTCCTCCACTCGGGCAAGAACCGGATTGTGCGCCGCATGTTCGACGCGGTGGGCTTCCCCGTGCAGCGCCTCGTGCGCGCCAAGGTAGGCCCGATCGGCCTGGGCGACCAGAAGCAGGGGACCATCCGCAAGCTCGGCAAGCAGGAGATCGGCCACCTCATGGCCGCGGTCGGCCTCTAGGCCGGGGGAGAGCATGGCACTCACCCACCTGCACGGGCCCGTGGTCGTGATCGGCACGGGCCTGCTAGGGACGAGCATCGGCCTGGGCCTCGAGCACCGCGGGGTCCCCGTCTACCTCGAGGACCCGTCCCCGACCAACCAGGCTGTCGCCGTGGACATCGGCGCGGGCCGGCCGGTGGCCGAGATGAGCCCCGTGGCCGAAGGCCGCGGCGCGGTCCAGCCCGAGCTCGTCGTCGTCGCCGCGCCGCCGGACGTCACGGCGGAGGTCGTCGCCTCTGCCCTCGCTCGGTGGCCGCGCGCCGTCGTCGTCGACATCGCGAGCGTCAAGTCGGGCATCCTCGCCTCGCTGCGTGCTGCCGGTGCGGACACGGCGCGCTACGTGGGCACCCACCCCATGGCGGGCCGCGAGAAGTCCGGGCCGGTCGCCGCGCGCGGCGAGCTGTTCACGTCGATGCCCTGGGTGGTGTGCGCACACCCTGACGCGACTCCGGAGGCCGTCCGCATCGCGAAGGCCCTCGGCACGGACCTCGGCGCCATGGTGGTCGAGTTCGACGCCGACGAGCACGACGAGGCCGTGGCCCTCGTGAGCCACCTCCCGCAGGTCATGTCCTCGCTGCTCGCGAGCCGGCTGCAGGGCACGGACCTGCGCCTCCTCGCCCTCGCTGGGAACGGGCTGCGGGACACCACCAGGATCGCCGCGAGCGACCCGGGCCTGTGGGTGCAGATCCTCGGTGCCAACGCCTCCAAGCTCGTCAGCCACCTCTACGGGGTGCGGGAGGACGTGGAGCGGCTCATCACGACGCTCGAGGCGCCGACCGCGCCGGGCGCGCGGCTCGACCTCGCCCAGCTCATGAGCGAGGGAAACGCCGGCCAGGCCAGGATTCCCGGCAAGCACGGCGGTCCGCCGCAGGCGTTCGCGTGGCTCACGGTGCTCGTCGACGACCGTCCGGGCCAGATCGCGCGCCTCCTCACGGAGATCGGCGAGATCGGGGTAAACCTCGAAGACCTGCGCCTCGACCATTCGTCGGGGCGCAACGTGGGCATGGTGGAGATCTCCGTGCTCCCGAGCAAGCACGATGCACTGGTAGCTGAACTGGAGGAACGCGGATGGCGGGTACTGCAATGACGGCCTCGGGACTTGGCGAGGGCACCTCTGCCGGAGTCCGGGCACACGGGTCCGTCGGCTCGGGCGAGCCTGTGCGCGTGGGCCGGCCGCTCGTCGTCGCGATCGACGGCCCGTCCGGCTCCGGCAAGTCCAGTGTGTCCAAGGAGGTGGCCCGCCGCCTGCGCGTGGCCTACCTGGACACAGGCGCGATGTACCGGGCCGTCGCATGGGACTGCCTCGAGAAGGGGATCGACCTCACGGACGGGGCGCTCGTCGAGGCGGCCGCCCGCGCGCTCGAGCTAGAGCTGAGCACGAGCCCCGACCACGAGCGCGTCCTCGTCCGCGGAACCGACGCGACGGACGCGATCCGCGATCCGCGCATCTCTGCCTCCGTGAGCGCCGTCGCAACGAACCTCGGGGTGCGGGACGAGCTCATCCGGCGCCAGCGCGCCCTCATCTCCGAGCATGGGCGCCGCATCGTCGTCGAGGGCCGTGACATCACGACCGTCGTGGCGCCCGACGCCGAGGTGCGGCTCCTGCTCACGGCCTCCGAAGAGGCCCGCCTCCGCCGCCGCGGCGCCCAGCTCGGCGGCACCCAGAGCGACGAGCAGCTCGCCCAGCAGGTCCTCGAGCGGGACGCCAAGGACTCGGCGGTCGCGAGCTTCACACGCGCCGCGGACGGCGTCTACACCGTCGACTCATCCGACCTCGACTTCGAGCAGACGGTCACGGCCGTCCTCGGCGTCGTCCACGCGGTCGTCGACGGCCGCTCCACTTCCGGCGCCTGAGGCGCCCCACCCACTTCCTAGGAGACCTCCATGACTGATTCCCGGGACTCTGCTCCCGCCGCCGTGGACGGCGCCGTGGACGGCGACGAATACGTGCCCGAGGGCGCCGATCAGGTCGCCGAGCACCTCGCCGCGATGGACGACGAGGAGGCGGAGCAGCGCGCTGCCGCCCTCCGCGCCGGGCTCGAGGACTATGAGCTCGACGAGGAGGACGCACGCCTGCTCGAGGGGCTGGACGAGGACTGGGACCCGGACGCGCCCACGCGCATGGACCCGGTCCTGGCGATCATCGGCCGCCCCAACGTGGGCAAGTCCACGCTCGTCAACCGCATCCTGGGCCGCCGTGAGGCGGTCGTCGAGGACGTCCCGGGCGTGACGCGTGACCGCGTCTCGTACCCGGCCCACTGGAATGGGCGCAACTTCACGCTCGTGGACACCGGCGGCTGGGAACGGGACGCGAAGGGCATCCACGCGATGGTCGCCGAGCAGGCTGAGATCGCGGTGGGCCTCGCGGACGCCGTCCTCTTCGTCGTCGACTCTGCCGTGGGCGCGACCGCTACTGACGAGGCCGTCATGCGCATGCTGCGCAAGGCGAAGAAGCCCGTCCTGCTCGTCGCGAACAAGGTGGACGACTTCGTCCAGGAGGCCGACGCGGCTGCGCTGTGGGGCCTGGGCTTCGGCCAGCCGTGGCCCGTCTCCGCCCTGCACGGGCGGGGCGTGGCCGACCTGCTCGACGCCGCCCTCGAGGTGCTGCCCGAGTTCTCGGCCGTCGCCGGGGTCGAGCGTTCCGGCGGTCCGCGCCGCGTGGCGCTCATCGGGAGGCCCAATGTGGGCAAGTCCTCGCTCCTGAACAAGCTCGCCGGGTCAGAACGGGCGGTGGTCAACGAGCTCGCCGGCACGACCAGGGACCCGATCGACGAGTACATCGAGCTCGGCGGCCGCACGTGGCGCTTCGTGGACACGGCGGGCATCCGCCGCCGCCAGCACATGGCGCACGGCGCCGAGTACTACGCCTCGCTGCGGACGCAGGCCGCGCTCGAGAAGGCGGAGGTCGCCGTCGTGCTCCTCGCCGCGGACGAGGTGCTCTCCGAGCAGGACGTGCGCATCCTCAATCTCGCGATCGAGTCCGGGCGCGCGCTCGTGCTCGCGTTCAACAAGTGGGACCTCATGGACGAGGAGCGCCGGCGCTGGCTCGAGCGGGAGATCGAGAAGGACCTCGCCCACGTGGAGTGGGCGCCTCGCGTGAACATCTCCGCCAAGACCGGCTGGCATAGGGACCGCCTCGTGCCCGCGCTCGACAAGGCGCTCGAGGGCTGGGACACCCGCATCCCGACCGGGCGGCTCAACGCCTTCCTCGGCGAGCTCGTCGCGGCCCACCCGCACCCCGTGCGAGGGGGCAAGCAGCCGCGCATCCTCTTCGGCACCCAGGCCCAGAGCCGGCCCCCGAAGTTCGTCCTGTTCACGACCGGATTCCTCGACCCGGGCTACCGCCGCTTCATCACGCGCCGCCTGCGCGAGACGTTCGGATTCGAGGGCACGCCGATCGAGATCGGCATGCGCGTCCGCGAGCGCCGCAGCCGCAAGAAGTAGGCCCACAGCGCCCAGTGCGGGAGGGCTCAGGGCCCTCCCGTCAAGGCGCCGCGCGGAGGCCGCTCGGATTGGAGATTGCGGGCCGCTTCCTATAAGCTGAAGCGGTTGCTTGAACGGACGCGAACAGCGAGAACGGGCGGGCAAAGTTCGGGCTGTAGCGCAGCTTGGTAGCGCACTTGACTGGGGGTCAAGGGGTCGCAGGTTCAAATCCTGTCAGCCCGACACACACAGGGTCCTGATCTGCTTCGGCAGATCGGGGCCCTTTGTCGTCTCCGAGGACGGGAGACTTCGTATACGACTTCCGCTCCGGCGCTTGATGGGCTGTGACACGTGGCTTACCATCATGTGAGCGATAGTTGAACTGACAGTTCTAATATCGAACACAGTCGTCCGGCAGGCACCCACAGCGAAGTGAGGAATACCGTGCAGTTCCACCATCACGGATATGTGTCCACCAACCCCAAGGCCCAGCCCGTGGCAGGGACCGGCATCGACCGCCCGGACGTGCTCCCCGAAGAGGTCGACGTCCTCATCGTCGGGACGGGACCCGCCGGCATGATCACCGCGGCCCAGCTCTCCCGATTCCCCCACGTGACCACCCGCATCGTCGAGCGCCGCGGGGGACGCCTCCAGATCGGCCAGGCGGACGGGATCCAGGCCCGCAGCGTCGAGACCTTCCAGGCGTTCGGCTTCGCCCCTGAGATCACCGCCGAGGCGTACCACATCACGGAGATGAACTTCTGGGCCCCGGACCCGGAGAACCCGAAGGACATCATCCGCACCTCGCGTGCAGTCGACGACGAGATGGGCATCAGCGAGTTCCCGCACCTGATCGTCAACCAGGCGCGCGTGCTCGACTACTTCGCCGAGTTCATGCGGAACTCGCCGACCCGCATGGAGCCGGACTACGGCTGGGAGTTCGTCAGCCTCGAAATCGGCGCGGGGGAGTACCCCGTGGCCGTCGAGCTCGCCGGCACCGCCCACAACGAGGGCCAGCGCCGCACCGTGCGGGCCAAGTACGTGGTCGGCTCCGACGGCGCCCGCAGCGGGGTGCGCGATGCGATCGGGGCCGAGATGTCGGGCGACCGGGCCAACCACGCCTGGGGCGTCATGGACGTGCTGGCCAACACGGACTTCCCGGACATCCGGACCAAGTGCGCCATCCAGTCGCACGACGGCGGCAGCATCCTGCTCATTCCCCGGGAGGGCGGCTACCTGTTCCGCATGTACGTGGACCTAGGCGTGGTCTCTGAGGGCGACCACGGCAAGGTCAGGGAGACCCCCCTCGAGGAGGTCATCCGCAAGGCCAACGAGATCATGCACCCGTACACCGTGGACGTGAAGAGCGTCGCGTGGCACAGCGTCTACGAGGTCGGCCACCGCGTCACCCACCGCTTCGACGACGTCCCGACGGCCGAGGCGGGGGCCCGCGCGCCCCGCGTGTTCATCACGGGCGATGCCTGCCATACGCACAGCGCCAAGGCCGGGCAGGGCATGAACGTCTCGATGCAGGACGGCTGGAACATCGGCTGGAAGCTCGGCCACGTGCTCGAAGGCCGCAGCCCGGAGAGCCTCCTTTCCACCTACACGGCCGAGCGCCAGGTCATCGCCCAGAACCTCATCGACTTCGACCGGACGTGGTCCTCCATGATGGCCAAGAAGCCGGAGGAGTTCGAGAACCCGGCGGAGCTGGCGGACTTCTACGTGCGCACCGCAGAGTTCCCGGCCGGCTTCATGACCCAGTACACGCCGTCGATGATCGTGGCCGAGGCGGTCCACCAGGACCTCGCCACAGGGTTCCCGGTCGGGAAGCGCTTCAAGTCCGCCAAGGTGACACGCATCTGCGACACCAACCCGCTCCACCTCGGCCACCTCGCCGAGGCGGACGGGCGCTGGCGGATCTACGCCTTCGCCGACGCTGCCCGGGCCGGCGCCCCCGGCGCCGCGCTCTCGGCCTTCGCCGACTGGCTGGCCAGCAATCCGGCCTCGCCGGTCGTGGCGACGCCGGAGGGACTGGACCGCGACGCGTGGTTCGATGTCAAGGTCATCTACCAGCAGGACCACCACTCATTCGACCTCGGGGACGTCCCCGCCGTGTTCAAGCCGCAGGTAGGCCCGTTCCAGCTCAACAACCTCGAGAACGTCTTCGGCACGTACAAGGGCGAGGACATCTTCGAAGAGCGCGGCATCTCCCGCGAGGGGGCCGTGGTCGTGGTCCGGCCCGACCAGTACGTCGCCAATGTCCTGCCGCTCGGTGCCACGGACGAGCTCGGCGCCTTCTTCGCCGCCGTGCTCGGCTCCAAGCGAGCCGAGACGGTCTGAGCCGTCGCTCCACGGCCCCGGGCCGCCGCCGCCAGGCGGGGGGGGCGGGCGGGGGGCCCGCGGGGCCGGGCGGCGCCCCC
>NZ_JBDFRB010000019.1:43102-62564 GCF_039615075.1 Sinomonas halotolerans
GCTAGGGACTGCGCCGGCGCCCCACGCCCCCGGGCGGCCGCGGCCCGTCGCGGGGGCGGCCCGGGCCACGGAATAGCCGGCAGGCCCACCGAGTTGCGGTAGGCGTGAAAGCCTTCGGTTTCCTGTCCTTCGGCCACTACGGCGCCGCCCGCGGTTCGCAGACGAGGGGCGCGGCGGACATGATCCGCCAGGCCGTCGACCTCGGTGTCGGCGCGGACGAACTCGGCGTCAACGGGGCGTACTTCCGCGTCCACCACTTCGCACCCCAGCAGGCTGCGCCCGTCCCGCTGCTGACCGCCATCGCAGCGCGCACCCGGCGCATCGAGGTGGGAACGGGCGTGATCGACATGCGCTACGAGAACCCCCTGCATCTCGCCGAGGAGCTCGCCGCGCTCGACATCATCAGCGCGGGCCGCATCGCCATCGGGATCAGCCGTGGGTCCCCTGAGCCCGCGCTGCGCGGCTACGAGGCCTTCGGCTACACCGGCTCCCGAGACGCGCGCGGTGCCGACCTCGCCCGCGAGAAGTTCGATCTCTTCCTGCGGGCCATCGACGGCGAGGGGATCGCGCCCGCGGATCCCCGCCAGGCGCCCGTTGGGACGCTCCTGCCGGTCGAGCCGCAGTCGCCGGGGCTGCGGGAGCGGATCTGGTGGGGGAGCGGCTCCCGCCCCACCGCCGAGTGGGCCGGGACGCTCGGCCTCAACATGATGAGCTCCACCCTCCTCACGGAGGCGACCGGCGTGCCCTTCCACGAGCTCCAGCGCGAGCAGATCGACCTGTACCGCGCGGCGTACCGGGCCGCCGGCCACACGCGACCTCCACGCGTCTCCGTGAGCCGCAGCGTCTTCCCGATCACCACGTCCAAGGACGCGCTGTACTTCGGCGGCCGCACCGGCGGCGACCAGATCGGCGTGATCGACGGCTTCGAGTCCACTTTCGGCAAGACCTACGCGGGGGAGCCAGACGACCTCGTCGAGCAGCTGAAGGCTGACACTGCGGTCATGGCCGCTGACACCCTCATGCTCACCATTCCGAACCAGCTCGGGGTCGAGTACAACCTCCACCTCCTCGAGTCCTTCGCCGACCACGTGGCACCTGCGCTGGGCTGGCGGCCGAATTCGGACGGGCCGGTGCAGCCGGACCCCGCCGACGACGCGTCCCGGCTCTGAGCGGTCGCGGAACCGGCGCCTTCGCCCTCTCCCCGTGAGCGGGGGCGAGGGAGTACGGTGTGCGCATGGCCGACGTCCTGCTCTTCCACCACGCACTGGGCCTGAGCGCCGGGATCGCCGCGTTCGCGGACACCCTCGAGCGCAGCGGCCACTCCGTCACGACCCCGGACCTGTTCGAGGGGCGGACGTTCGAGACGATCGAGGACGGCGTGGCCTACGCGTCCGGGATCGGATTCAACGAGGTGATCGCGCGCGGCGAGCGCGCTGCGGAAGACCTTCCCGCGGACCTCGTCTACATGGGCTTCTCACTCGGGGCGCTGCCCGCGCAGAAGCTCGCGCAGACGCGTCCCGGGGCCCGTGGGGCGGTGCTGTTCTACGCGTGTGCGCCCGCGGAGGCGTTCGGCGGGCCCTGGCCGGCAGGCCTTCCGCTCCAGGTGCACGGGGCCGAGGACGACCCGCTCTTCATGGAGGAGGGCGACGTGGAGGCGGCCCGCGCCATCGCCGAGCAGGAGCCGGCAGCGCAGCTCTTCCTCTATCCCGTCAGCGCGCACTACTTCGCCGACCCGGCACAGCCCGGCTTCGACCCCACCGCCGCCGCCCTCGCCACCGAGCGCACGCTCGACCTCCTCGAACGCCTGTGACCTGGGCCGGGCCGGTCCATCCACGGCCCGATCATGGCCGCACCCGCGGCCCTACTTGAGGAACGTCGAGGTGCGCCGGTCGGCGAGCGTCTTCCCGCCGGTCTGGCAGGTCGGACAGTACTGGAGGGCGCTGTCCGAGAAGGAGACCTCCCGGATGGTGTCCCCGCACACCGGGCAGGCCTCTCCAGTGCGGCGGTGCACCCGCATCCCGGCCCGCTTGTCGTCCTTGAGCTCCTCCGGCGGGAGTCCGGCCGCGCGCTCCACCGCGGCCGCCAGCACCGAGCGCATGGCCCGGTAGAGGCGCTCGGAGGCCTCGTCGTCGAGCGAGGAGGCGAGGGCGAAGGGCGAGATCTTCGCCGCGTGGAGGATCTCGTCGCTGTAGGCATTGCCGATTCCGGCGATGGCCTTCTGGTCCCGCAGCACGCCCTTGATCTGGGCGCGCCGCCTCAGGAGGGCGCGGAAGGCATCGAGGGTGAAGGCCTCGTCGAGGGGCTCGGGCCCGAGCGCCGCGATGCCCGGCACTTCCTGCGGGTCACGGACCACGTGCAGGGCGAGACGCTTCCACGTCCCCTGCTCGGTGAAGTCCAGGCCTGCTTCCCTCCCGTCCCCGACGAAGCCGAAGCGCGCTGCGATGTACCCGCGCCCCTTGGCCGACGCGGGGGTGGGCAGGTGGTCCAGCACGCGCACCCACCCCCCCAGTGCGAGGTGGACGACGACGGCGAGGCGCGGTCCGCCGTCGGCCTCGCCGTCGTGCGCGCTTGGCGCCGGGCCTGGAACGGTCTCGAGGACGAGGAATTTGCCCCTGCGCCCCACTGACGCGACGGTGCGGCCGACGAGCGCGGTGTATGGCGGCACGGCGGTCTTGAGGGCCTGGACGGAGCCGATCGTGACTCTCTCGACGATGAGCCCGGCGAGGGCCCTGTCGAGGTAGGCCGCGAGGGCGTTCACTTCGGGCAGTTCGGGCATGCTCTCCTCCGTCCGCGCACGCGTTCCATGGTGGCAGAAGCGACCGGGGAAGGGCAGGTGCGCGTGTGCCTATACTTTCAGCGTCAGGGCCCCGCCGGGCCCTGACGACCTTCGACGAAAGGCGCCCCAGCATGAGCAACGTCCCCGCCGACCTGTCCTACACCGCGGAGCACGAGTGGGTCTCGAAGGAGCCGGGCGGTGGAGTCGTGCGCATCGGCATCACGGACTTCGCCCAGGACGCCCTCGGTGATGTCGTGTACGTCCAGATGCCGGAGGTCGGCACCGAGGTCGCCGCGAACGCCGTGGTGGGCGAGGTCGAGTCGACCAAGAGTGTGAGCGACATCTACGCTCCCGTGGCCGGCGAGGTCGTGGCCCGGAACGAGGCGCTCGACTCGGATCCGGCCCTTGTGAACTCGGACCCGTACGGTGACGGCTGGCTCATCGAGGTGCGCCTCGCCGACGCGTCCCAGACCGATGGGCTGCTCAGTGCCGAGCAGTACGAACAGCAGGTAGGGTAGTTTTCTGGACCGCTCGAGCGAGGAGGAACCAATGGGGAGCGAGGAGCGCCGTGGATTCGGCGCCGAGGAGGTCACGCAGCGTCAGGCATCGGCGTCGGAGACGACGTCGGTCCACCTGCCTCCGATCGTCGCGGACAGCAGCATGCCGCCAGCGCTCAGCCCTGAGGAGGCCGATGCCGTCGCAGCCCTGCCCCGCGGCTCCGCGCTCCTCATCGCGCACAGCGGCCCGAATGCGGGCGCGCGGTTCCTCCTCGACTCGGATGTCACGACTGCGGGCCGGCACCCGGACGCGGACATCTTCCTCGACGACGTGACGGTGTCGCGCCGTCACGCCGAGTTCCGTCGGGCGGGCTCGGGCTTCGAGGTGGTCGACGCCGGGAGCCTCAACGGCACCTACGTGAACCATGACCGGGTTGACAGCGTTGCCCTCCGCACGGGGGCTGAGGTCCAGATCGGGAAGTTCCGCCTCACCTTCTACCTGAGCCCCGCACAGAGCCCGGGGCGGCACCCCTCCTAAGGGGCGTCTCATGGCAGCTGCGCAGTCCGAGCGGCGGGGGGCACGGGCCCTCAACATCGGCGAGGTCCTGGCCATGCTGGCCGAGGACTTCCCCTCGATGACCGCGTCCAAGATCCGCTTCCTCGAGGAGAAGGGGCTCATCTGCCCCCAGCGCACGCCGGCGGGCTACCGCCAGTACAGCGAGGGGGACGTGGAGCGACTGCGCTTCGTCCTGGCCCTCCAGCGCGACCAGTACCTCCCGCTCAAGGTCATCAAGGACTACCTCGACGCAGTAGACCGCGGGGAGAGCCCCGAGGGGCTCCCGGGCGCGGCCCGCATTGCGCCCCGGGCCGTCTCGGACGAGGTGTCCGCGCAGCTCGCGACCACGCGGTCGCGGTCCCTCGGTGAGCCACAGCTGCGGGCAGAGTCCGGGGCAAGTGCCGAGCTCGTGGAGTCGATGCTCGAGTATGGGCTCATCGAACGGGCGGACGGGTGGTTCGACGAGCACGCCCTCCAGATCGCGCGCGCGTGTGTCCAGCTCGAGGCCCATGGACTGGGTCCGCGGCACCTGCGCCCCTTCCAGGCGTCTGCCGAGCGAGAGGTGGGGCTGATCGAGCGGGCCGTCGCCCCCACGGCGTCCCGAGGGGCCAACGGATCGCGGGCCCGCGCGGCCGAGGAGGCCCGCGAGCTGAGCGAAGTGTTCCTGACCCTGCACCGCGCCCTCGTGCACGGGCTCATCTCGAGGATGGATGTCTGATGATCGAGGTCGAAGTCGTCGGAGTTCGGATCGAGCTCCCGTCAAACCAGCCCCTCGTGCTCCTCAAGGAGGCGCAGGGCGAACGGCACCTTCCCATCTGGATCGGGACGGCGGAGGCCAGCGCGATCGCGCTCGCGCAGCAGCACGTGGTGCCGCCCAGGCCGCTGACCCACGACCTCCTCGTCAACGTCGTGCACGGGCTCGGGCGCCAGATCGTCAGCGCCACGATCGTTGCCGTCGAGGACAGCGTGTTCTACGCGCAGCTCGGATTCGACGACGGCACCACGGTGGAGTCCCGCGCCTCGGACGCGCTGGCCGTCGCGCTGCGGGTCAACTGCCGCATCTGGTGCGCGGACGCGGTCCTCGAGGAGGCCGGCGTGCAGCTCGCGGAGGGGAGCGAGGAGGGCACCGAGGAGGCCGCCCCGAGCGTCGAGGAGGAGAGCGAGCTGCGCCGCTTCCGCGAGTTCCTGGCGGATGTGGAGCCCGAGGACTTCGACGAGTAGGTCCGCGGCGGAGGCTGTCGCAAGGTCACGGTTTCAACACGGCGCGCGCGCCACGGCGTGGGTCTTTGAATTGGGGTGCGCTCGGTCCTACGGTCGTACGGAAAGCTCCCATTGCATCTCCGGCGGCCCCGAGCGAGACTGGAAAGAGCGCCCCGTGTAATTACACGGATGCGCTCTGGACGCCCCCCGGTGATGCACCCCCGAGGGGAGCGGCGAAGGAGGTTGTGGTGGATCCCCACGGAGATTCCGAAGAGCTCAGGCACGCTTCTGGCCAGAGTGCGGAAGCACCGGTCGGCACGCAGGGCCTCCTGTTCAACGACGACCTGCCCGACCTTGACGAGGAGGCAGGCTACCGCGGCCCGACGGCGTGCAAGGCAGCGGGCATCACCTACCGCCAGCTGGACTACTGGGCACGCACCGGTCTGGTCGAGCCCACCGTGCGCGGCGCCGCGGGCAGCGGCTCGCAGCGGCTCTACGGCTTCCGCGACATCCTCGTCCTCAAGGTCGTCAAGCGGCTCCTCGACACAGGCGTCTCCCTCCAGCAGATCCGCAGCGCGGTGGGACACCTCCGCGAGCGCGGAGTGGAGGACCTCGCCCAGATCACCCTCATGAGCGACGGGGCCTCGGTCTACGAGTGCACGTCCGCCGACGAGGTCATCGACCTCGTCCAGGGCGGCCAGGGCGTGTTCGGCATCGCCGTCGGCCGTGTGTGGCGCGAGGTCGAGGGCAGCCTCGCCGAGCTGCCGAGCGAGCACGCGCATGACCAGGCCTTCCCGGGCGACGAGCTGGGCAAGCGCCGCGCGGCGCGCAAGACCGGCTGAAGCCCGCCCCCGCAGCGAGCACGACGACGAGGGGCCGCCTCCTGCGGGAGGCGGCCCCTCGTCGTCGTGCGTGCCAGGGGTGCGGAACCGGCGCAGGTGCCCCAGCGGTGACCCGGCTCCTCGCCGGGGCAGGCAGCGGCGGCGCCGGTCAACGAGTGGCGCGGGGCCGCGAATCGCGGCTGTGCCGGAGCACGGAGGCCAGGAGCTCGTCGTAGAGGGCGGCGGTGCTGCGGGCGGCCTCGCCGGGCCAGTGGTGCACGGCGTGCGCGGCGCCCTGGATCTGCTGCCAGTTCGCTACCTCGGGCAGGTGCGGGGTGAGGAGCAGCGGACCGAACATCTGCTTCATCTCGGAGAGCCGGTAGCTGTGCTCGGTCGAGGTCGTGCGCACGCGGTTCGCGATGATCCCCGCGGGCGCGAGCCGGGGCGCGTACTCCTTGCGGAAGAGCTGGATGGCGCGCATGGTCCGCTCCGTCCCGGCCACAGAGAAGAGTCCGGGCTCGGCGACGAGGAGCACGCCGCTGCTCGCCGCCCACGCCATCCGGGTGAGCCCGTTGAGCGAGGGAGGGCAGTCGATGAGCACGAGCCCGTAGCCCTCGATCCCGTCCAGGACGGACGCGAGGCGGCGCAGGTCCCGGCGGCCGAGGTCAGGGCGGTCGTAGATCCCGCTCAGCGCGCCGCCGTAGGCGACATCGAGGACCCGGTTCTGGTGGCCGTGGAGGGCGGCCGCCCGGCGGACCCACGGGCTCTGGACCACGTGGTCCTCGAGGAAGACCCTGCGGGGGGCCTTGAGCATGCGCGCTATCTCGAGCTGCCCCTCGGGAGCGGCCCCGAGCGCGGTCGAGGCATCGGCATGCGGATCCAAGTCCACCACGAGGGTCGGGATGCCTGCCGAGAGCGCTGCGGAGGCGAGTCCGGTGGTGACCGACGTCTTCCCGACGCCGCCCTTGAGGCTGGAGATGCTGATTGCTTGCACTGGAGAATCCACTACCTATCCGCTGGCCGACTCTGCCCCATCTTAGTGGCCGAGGCCGAGCACCCCCCGCGTCCGCACTGCCGCGTCGGCGCCCCGATGGCGTCCGTCACATGAGACGGCCACGCAGTGATTCAGGGCACATCAGATTGTCCTGATACGTTGCAGCCAGACACACTAGGCACCACCTAGACGTCCTGCGTTGCGATACAGGAGACCCATGTTTTCCAAGATTCTGGTGGCGAACCGCGGCGAGATCGCCATCCGCGCCTTCCGTGCCGGCTACGAGCTCGGCGCCAAGACGGTCGCGGTGTTCCCCCATGAGGACCGTAATTCGATCCACCGCCAGAAGGCGGACGAGGCCTACCTCATCGGCGAGGAAGGGCACCCCGTCCGCGCGTACCTCGACGTCGAGGAGATCATCCGCGTCGCCAAGGAAGCCGGCGCCGATGCGATCTACCCCGGCTACGGCTTCCTCTCCGAGAACCCCGGCCTCGCACAGGCCGCCGCCCAGGCCGGCATCACCTTCGTCGGCCCCCCGGCCGACGTCCTCGAACTCGCCGGGCACAAGGTCAACGCGCTCGCCGCGGCCAAGAAGGCCGGCATCCCGGTCCTCAAGTCGAGCGCGCCGAGCGCCGACGCCGAGGCGCTCCTCGCCGAGGCCGACACGATCGGGTTCCCCATCTTCGTCAAGGCTGTCGCCGGCGGCGGCGGGCGCGGCATGCGCCGTGTCGACACCCGCGAGGCGCTCCCCGAGGCGCTCAAGGCCGCGATGCGCGAGGCGGACGCGGCGTTCGGCGACCCCACCGTCTTCCTCGAGCAGGCCGTCCTCCGGCCCCGCCACATCGAGGTGCAGGTGCTCGCGGACGCCGAGGGCAACGTCGTGCACCTGTACGAGCGCGACTGTTCCCTCCAGCGCCGGCACCAGAAGGTCATCGAGATCGCGCCGGCGCCGCAGCTCGACGACTCGATCCGCGAGGCGCTCTACTCGGACGCCGTGAAGTTCGCCAAGGCCCTCGGCTACGTGAACGCGGGCACCGTCGAGTTCCTCGTGGACACAGTGGGCGAGCGCGCGGGGCAGCACGTGTTCATCGAGATGAACCCGCGCATCCAGGTCGAGCACACTGTCACCGAAGAGGTCACGGACGTGGACCTTGTGCAGGCCCAGATGCGCATTGCGGCGGGGGAGACGCTCGAGGACCTCGGGCTGACCCAGGACCGCATCCACCTCAAGGGCGCCGCGCTGCAGTGCCGCATCACCACCGAGGACCCGGCCAACGGCTTCCGCCCGGACGTCGGGAAGATCACCGGGTACCGCTCTGCTGGCGGCGCAGGTGTGCGGCTGGACGGCGGCACCATCTACCAGGGTGCCGAGATCAGCCCCCACTTCGACTCGATGCTGGTCAAGCTCACCTGCCGCGGGCGCGACTACGCGACGGCTGTCAAGCGCGCCCGCCGCGCCCTGGCCGAGTTCCGCATCCGCGGCGTCTCCACGAACATCCCGTTCCTCCAGGCGGTGCTCGACGACGAGGACTTCGTTGCGGGCAACGTCGCGACCTCGTTCATCGACGAGCGGCCCGAGCTGCTGAAGGCCCGCAGCTCCGCGGACCGCGGGACCAAGCTGCTCACATGGCTCGCCGACGTGACGGTCAACAAGCCCCACGGCGAGGCCCGCGTCCTGACGGATCCCCGGGCCAAGCTGCCGGAGGTCTCGCTCGCCGACGCGCCGACGGGTTCGCGCCAGCGGCTCCTCGAGCTCGGGCCCGAGGGCTTCGCGAAGGCCCTGCGGGAGCAGAACGCGGTCGCGGTGACGGACACGACCTTCCGCGACGCGCACCAGTCCCTCCTGGCCACCCGCGTCCGCACCCGCGACCTCGTCGCCGCCGGGCCGGCCGTCTCGGTCCTGACCCCGCAGCTGCTCTCGGTCGAGGCCTGGGGCGGAGCGACCTACGACGTCGCGCTGCGCTTCCTCGGCGAAGACCCGTGGCAGCGCCTCGCGTCCCTGCGCGCCGCGATCCCGAACATCTGCCTCCAGATGCTCCTGCGCGGGCGCAACACGGTCGGCTACACACCGTACCCGGAGGAGGTCACGGTCGCCTTCATCAAGGAGGCGGCGGCAACCGGCATCGACATCTTCCGCATCTTCGATGCCCTCAACGACGTCAGCCAGATGGCGCCTGCCATCAAGGCCGTCCGGGAAACCGGCACGGCCGTGGCCGAGGGCGTCCTCTGCTACACCGGCGATCTCCTCGACCCCGCCGAGGACCTGTACACGCTGGACTACTACCTCGATCTCGCCCAGAAGATCGTCGACGCCGGCGCGCACATCCTCGCGATCAAGGACATGGCGGGCCTCCTGCGTCCCGCTGCCGCCGCGAAGCTCGTTGCCGCGCTGCGCGAGCGCTTCGACCTTCCGGTGCACCTGCACACCCACGACACGGCGGGCGGCCAGCTCGCGACGCTCCTCGCGGCGGTCGAGGCCGGGGTCGACGCCGTCGACGTCGCCTCCGCTGCCCTCGCCGGAACGACGAGCCAGCCGAGTGCCTCGGCGCTTGTCGCCTCCCTCGCGCACACGCCGCGGGACACGGGCCTCTCGCTCGAGAACGTCGGTGCGCTCGAACCGTACTGGGAGGCCGTGCGCCGCGTGTACGCGCCGTTCGAGTCCGGCCTTCCGGGCCCGACGGGCCGCGTGTACCAGCACGAGATCCCGGGCGGGCAGCTGTCCAACCTGCGCCAGCAGGCTACAGCCCTCGGCCTCGCCGAGCGCTTCGAGGCGATCGAGGACATGTACGCCGCCGCGGACCGCATCCTCGGTCGGCTCGTCAAGGTCACCCCGTCCTCGAAGGTCGTCGGCGATCTGGCCCTGCACCTCGTAGGACTCAATGCCGACCCGGCCGACTTCCAGGAGAACCCGCAGAAGTACGACATCCCCGACTCGGTCATCGGCTTCCTCGGCGGCGAGCTCGGCGACCCGCCGGGCGGCTGGCCCGAGCCGTTCCGGACCAAGGCGCTCCAGGGTCGCACCGTCAAGGTGCGCGAGGAGACCCTGAGCCCTGAGGACTCCGCAGCGCTGCACGGCGGCTCGGACGAGCGCCGGGCGACCCTCAACCGGCTGCTCTTCCCCGGCCCCACGCGGGACTACGAGACGAGCCGTGAAACCTACGGCAACCTCGCGGTCCTGGACACGCGCGACTACCTCTACGGCCTCCAGCGCGGCCAGGAGCACATGATCGAGCTCGAGAAGGGCGTGCGCCTCATTGCCCAGCTCGAGGCCGTCTCAGAGCCGGACGAGAAGGGCATGCGCACCGTCATCGCGACCCTCAACGGGCAGTCCCGGCCGGTCGCGGTGCGCGACCGCTCCGTGGCGAGCAACGTCAAGCTCGCCGAGAAGGCGGACGCGACGAACCCTGGCCACGTGGCAGCACCGTTCGCGGGAGCGGTGTCCGTGACTGCGAAGGAGGGCGACCTCGTCCAGGCTGGAGACTCGGTCGCGACCATCGAGGCCATGAAGATGGAGGCCTCGATCACCACGCCTGTGTCCGGCAAGGTCTCCAGGATTGTCGTCTCCGGCGTCGAGCAGGTCCAGGGCGGGGACCTCCTCCTCGTGGTCGGAGGGGAATAGGCCCCGGGCCGCGGGCCTCCTCCGCTCCCGCGGGGTGGTGCGGGGTTAGACTGTCCACCGATCAGCCGGGCGGGCATGGCGCATGCCGTGCCCGCCCGGCGTGGACACTCGATGAACGGGAGCCCATGACAGAGGACACCACGCCGAAGGACCGCGAGGCCCGCGACGGCGACGATTCCCCCGGGGATGCTGACAGCGTTGCCCGTGACGGCGCTGCCGCCGCAGATTCCAGCGTCACCGGGCAGGACGCTCCGTCCGGGGACGCCGATGGTGAGGACGCGATCGCGTCCGACGCCGCAGAACCCGTGAGCGCGGAGCCTGATGATGCGGGATCCCGTGAGACAGGATCCGGCGGCGCAGGGATGGAGGGAGACGACGACGCTGCGGACCCTGACGGTGCTCGGGCCCAGGATTCTGGCGCCGGCGCCGTGGAGCCCGGCCGTGCAGAGGCCGCGGACGCGGAGCCGCGCCAGGCCACTCCCGACGCCGGCCAGACGTCCATCGATTTGGTCACCGTGAACGATGCCCAGGACCGGACGAGTGCCGGGTCGCTCTCTGCCGTCTCCGGCCTTGGCACGCCCCTCGCCCCGGCCGCGGTCCCGCCTGCTCCGGCGCAGCCGCCGGCAGGCTGGCTCTCCGCACACCCGCTCGTCACCGCCGGCCCTGACTCGCTCCGTGCCGAGGCCGGCGCTGACGGGAACAGTGGGGCGGCCGCGTCCTCCGCAGCCGTCGACGGCGTCGGCCTGCCTGCCGCCGGACCGGGCGCGTTCGCTGCGGGCGCGGAGGACGACCTGACGGCGTATGAGCCGGCGGCGCCGCCCGTGAGCGAGCGCAGGTCGCGGCACGAGGGGCCCGAGCCGGCCACATCCCTGACCTCGGACCGGCTTGTCGCCCTCACCGCAGCGCCCCCGGTGTACGGCTGGAGGCGCTGGCTCTACTTCGCGACCTTCGGATATGTGAACCTCGGCGATTCCGATGCGGTGCGCCTCCAGCGTGCGCTCGAGCACCGGATCGCGGTCCGACTAGGGGACCGCACGCGCTACGTGCCGATCCTGTCCCGCAAGGGCGGGGTGGGGAAGACCACCGTGACCACGCTCCTCGGCATGGCCCTGGCGGACCTGCGGGAGGACCGCGTGATCGCCATGGACGCGAACCCGGACAGGGGAACCCTCTCGGACCGCAACCCGGGGCGGGCGTCCCACACGGCTCGGCAGCTGGTCAAGCACCGCTTCGATGTCTCCTCGTTCGCCCAGCTGTCCGCTTACACGGCGCGCGAGGGCTCCCGCCTCGACGTCCTTGCCTCAGACGCGGACCCGATGGTCGCGCACGCCTTCAACGATGCCGACTACCGCGCGGTCACCGACATCCTGGGACGCTACTACTCGATCGTGCTCACGGATTCCGGTACGGGCATGGTGCACTCGGTCATGCAGGGCACGCTCGAGAAGGCCGACGCCGTCGTGCTCGTCTCCGGCGGGAGCGTCGACGAGGCGCGCCTCGCCTCCGAGACGCTGTCCTGGCTCGAGGCACACGGCCGCGACGACCTCGTCCGCAAGGCGATCGTCGTGATCAACATGTCGGCCGGGGACGGGACCCGCGTGAACGTGGACGAGATCGAGGACCATTTCCGGACACGCGTGCAGCACGTGGTGCGGATCCCGCATGACAGGCACCTCGCCGAGGGGTCCCAGGTGGAGCTCGCCAAGCTGCGACCGGCCACGAGGGAGGCCGCCGTCGAGCTCGCCGCGCTCGTCGTCGACCAGCTCGTCTCCGACTGAGGGCGCCGAAGGCCGGGCGGGCCGGGTTCCAGTCCCCGTGGGGAACGGAACCCGGCCCGCTGCCGTCTGCTGCCCGAAGCGTCCGGGGTGTCAGGCCGGTGCGGCGTCCTTCCGGGTGCTGTAGATCTCCTCGACGTAGTCGGCGAAGTCGCCCAGCACCTGTGCGCGCTTGACCTTGAGCGAGGGGGTCAGGTGGCCCGAGGCCTCCGTGAAGTCGGTCGGGACGATCCGGAACGACCTGATGGACTCCGCTTTGGAGACGTGCGTGTTGGCGTGGTCGATGACGCTCTGGACATGGGAGCGCACCTCGGGCAGCTCGGCAGCCTGCTGAACGGTCAGGCCCTGGGGGAGTCCGTGGCGCTCGAGCCACCCGGGCAGGGCTTCCTCGTCGAGCGTGACGAGCGCCGCGATGAACGGCCGGTTGTCGCCCACGACCACGACCTGTGACACGAGCGCGTCCGCGCGGATGGGATCCTCGAGCTGGGCCGGGACGACGTTCTTGCCGCCGGCCGTGACGATGATGTCCTTCTTCCGCCCCGTGATGCGCACGTAGCCGTCCGCGTCGAGCTCTCCGATGTCCCCCGTGTGGAACCAGCCGTCTGTGAAGGACTCGGACTGGAGGTCCTCACGCTGGTGGTATCCGCGCATGACGCAGACGCCCTTGGCGAGGATCTCGCCGTCATCCGCGATCCGCACGCCATTGCCTGGGAGCGGAGCCCCGACTGTGCCGATCTTGACGAGGGACGGCGTGTTGACGCTGATCGGAGCGGTGGTCTCGGTGAGGCCGTAGCCCTCGAGGACCAGGAGGCCGATCCCGTGGAAGAAGTGGCCCAGACGCGTGCCCAGCGGCCCGCCGCCGGAGACCGCGTACTTGACGTGCCCGCCCATGGCGGCGCGGAGCTTGCGGTAGACGAGGAGGTCGAAGACGGCGTGCCTGAGGCGGAGCCCGAGCGAGGGCGAGCCGCCGTCGTCGTGTGCTGTCGACCAGGCGATGGCTGTGTCCGCGGCCGCGTGGAAGATCTTGCCCTTGCCCGCGTCCTCGGCCTTGGTGAGTGCAGAGTTGTACACCTTCTCGAACACACGTGGCACCGCGAGGATGAACGTCGGAGAGAAGCTCTGCAGGTCCGGAAGGAGGTTCTTGACGTCCGGAGTGTGCGCGACCTGGCATCCCGCGGCCACGGCGAGGACCGAGATGAACCGCGCGAACACGTGCGCGAGCGGAAGGAACATGATCGTCTTGGCGCCGGGCTGGACGACCTCGGAGAGGGCCGCGGCCGCATTCTCCGAAAGGGCCACGAAGTTGCCGTGGGTCAGTACGCAGCCCTTGGGGCGGCCGAGCGTGCCCGAGGTGTAGATGATCGTCGCGGGGCTCTCGAGGGTCGCCGCAGTGCGCCGCGCCTCGAGCTCCTCGTCGCTGATCCGCTCGCCTGCCGAGCGCAGGGCGTCGAGGCCAGAGGGCGTCATCTGCCACACCCTGCGCACGGAGTCGAGGTTCCCGGCGTCCACGGCCTGGCGGATGGCATCCTCGTGGTGGGCTGCCTCGCCGAACGCGGCCACCGCGCCCGAGTCGGAGAGGTTCCAAGCGATCTGGGAGGGGGAGGAGGTCTCGTAGATGGGGACGCTCACGGCACCCGCGAACCAGATCGCGAAGTCGATGAGGCTCCACTCGTAGCACGTCCGGGCCATGATGCCGACCCGGTCGCCGGCGCCGATGCCCTCGGCGATGAGGCCCTTGGCAATCCGGCTCACGTCGGCGCGGAATGCGGACGCCGAGACGTCCTCCCACGCCCCGGACGCGCTCCGGACGGCGAATAGGGGCATGTCCACAGGCTTCTCTGCCTGCTCGACCACGAAGTCGGTGGTGTTCTTGGCGACTGGTTCGGGAACTAGCGGCGGGACGATGATTTCGCGCACGGTCTCTCCTTCGATGACTCCCGGGTGCGGGGAGTTGGCTTAACCATATCCAAGCACTCTCCCCCGGGTGTGGTGGGGATCACTCTCGGTGTTACTGGCCGGTAACATTACCGGGCGCCGGGCCTCTGCGCCACTAGACTGCTGACCGTGCCCAGACCCCGATTCTCTCCCGTGCTCCGCGTCCGAGACCCCCGCCTCAGGCGCCGGGGCCTCGCCATCGGCATCGACATCGGGGGGACCAAGGTGGCTGCCGGGGTCGTCGATGCGGAGGGGCACGTCCTGCGGCACGCGCGCCGCGCGACCCCCGGGGCGGAACCGCGCGAGGTCGAGCGAGTGATCGTCGAGCTCGTGGGCGAGCTGAGCTCCGACCACCGCATTGCCTCGGTGGGCATCGGCGCTGCGGGCTGGATGGACCTCGACGGCGGCACGGTCCTGTTCAGCCCGCACCTGGCCTGGCGCAATGAGCCCCTGCGGGACAACCTCGAGCGCCTCCTGCGCCGCCGCGTCCATCTGGCCAACGACGCCGACGCCGCCGCGTGGGCCGAGTGGCGCTTCGGCGCGGGCCAGCAGGAGCAGCGCCTCGTGTGCATCACGCTCGGAACGGGGATCGGCGGCGCCATGGTGCTCTCCGGGCGGCTCGAGCGCGGGCGCTACGGCGTCGCGGGGGAGTTCGGGCACCAGATCCTCGTGCCCGGCGGGCACCGGTGCGAATGCGGCAACCGGGGCTGCTGGGAGCAGTACGCCTCCGGGAACGCGCTCGGCCGGGAAGCCCGCGAGCTCGCGCGGGCCAACTCGCCCGTGGCGCAGGAGCTCCTGCGCGCCGCCGGCGGCGATCCCGAGGCGATCACCGGCGCCGTGGTCACCGAGCTCGCCCGTGCGGGCGACCCCGCTTCGCGTGAGCTCCTCGAAGACGTGGGCGAATGGCTCGGCATCGGTCTTGCCAACCTCGCCGCGGCGCTCGATCCGGGCACCTTCGTGGTGGGTGGAGGGCTCTGCGATGCCGGCGAGCTCCTGCTCGAGCCCGCACGCAGGGCGTTCGCGCGCCACCTCACCGGCCGCGGCTTCCGCCCGCCCGCGCGGATCGTCAGGGCCGCCCTCGGACCCGAAGCCGGGCTCATCGGTGCCGCCGACCTCTCGAGGGTCAGCCTCCGCGCGCACGGGGCCGTGCGCCTGGGCTAGACCCGCCTCCGCGTCCATGCGCAGCCCACCCATGGGTGCCCTGGGCCGGATGCGCCCGAGGTGTCAGAGCCTGGCGCCGTCGTCGCCGTCGTCGTCCTTGCTGTGCGGGAGGCGCATGATGAGCACCCCGACGCCCGCCACGAAGGCCGCGATGAGCAGCGCCACGACGTAGCCGGGCACGCTGCGCCACAGCAGCGAGAACGCGAGGAGCGCGAACGGCGCGCCGAGCGCAGCGCACCACGCGAGGACCGTGCCCGGGTCCGCGCCCGCGAGCACGGGCTCGGGGTCCTCGGGGGTGAAGTCGCCGGGGAGCATCTCCTCGGCGTCGCTGCCGCCGGCCCCGCGGGACAGGCGGCCCGCGCCGGGGGACTGGTCCCGCCGCGAGATCCCGAGCGGGTCGAAGGCGCCGAAACCGCGTTCGGGGCGCGCGCCGTCGTGCGCCGCCGTGGGACCCGCAGGGGCCGACGACGACGCCGCCCGCTCGGCTGCCGACGGCTCGGCGGGCGCCGGGCCCTCCTCGGCGGGTTCCGCGACGCCGTCACGGAGGCGCGCGACGAGGTCGCGCCACGCGTCGTCCTCCGCCGCGCGGTCCGGGCGGTCCGGGTCCTGGCGCGCGTTCACACGACGCTCCCGGCGTGGTCCCGGCCGCCGCGACCGGCGCCCACGACCCTGCCGGCCCGCGGGACCGGCCTGGAGAAGACTCTGTCCATGGCAAGCATTATCCCCGAACGGGCGTGTCAGGGACGAGGGCCCCGCTCCATGCCCGCGCCCGCCGAGGGGGCCTGGCGCGCTGCGCCACCCGGAGTGCGTCGCGCCACCCGGACTGCGCTGCGCCACCCGGACTGCGCTGCGCCACTAGAGTGGGCGGTGCAGTCCACGCACGCCCGCAACGGTCCGGGCATCGGCACGGGAAGAAGGCACGGCCTTGGTCTACTGGATCCTCAAGCGCATCTTCATCGGCCCCCTCGTCAAGCTGCTCTTCCGGCCCTGGGTCAAGGGCATTGGCAACGTCCCGCGGGAGGGGGCGGCCATCCTTGCCTCGAACCATCTCTCCTTCTCGGACTCGATCTTCCTGCCGATCATGCTCGAGCGGCCGGTCGTGTTCCTCGCCAAGCAGGAGTACTTCACAGGCAGGGGCCTCAAGGGCCGCCTCACAGCCGCATTCTTCCGCCACACGAACCAGCTGCCCATGGACCGCTCCGGTGGGGAGGCGTCCGCGCTCTCCCTCATGGGCGGGTCCACGGTGCTCGAGCGCGGCGGCCTGCTGGGCATCTACCCGGAGGGGACGCGGAGCCCGGACGGGCGCCTCTACCGCGGCAAGGTCGGCGTTGCGAAGCTCGCGCTCGAGGTCGGGGCCCCCATCATCCCGGTAGCGATGATCGGAACCGAGAAGGTCCAGCCGATCGGCCGGCGGGTGCCGACCATCCGCAGGGTCGGCATGGTCATCGGCCGCCCACTCGACCTGAGCGCGTACGCCGGGCGCGCAGACGACCGCGGAACACAGCGCGAGGTCACGGACGCCGTCATGCGCGCCATCCAGCTCCTCTCGGGACAGGAGTACGTGGACGAGTACGCGTCGGTCGTCAAAGCGCGTCTCACAGCCGGAGGCGAGCAGGCGCAGGCGCCCCGGAACGATTAGCCTTGGAGCGTGACTGAACTCTCCGTATCGCCAGCGGCCCCCCTGACCAGCACCGCGCAGGCCGGTGCCGCGGACTATCCGGGGCTGGACAACTGGCGTTCCCTCCCGGTGTCGCAGCAGCCCTCGTGGTCCGACGCCGACGTCTTCCGGCGCTCGGTGTCGGAACTCTCGATCCTCCCGCCGCTCGTGTTCGCGGGCGAGGTCGACGTGCTGCGCGAGCGCCTCGCCGCCGCAGCCCAGGGCAAGGCGTTCCTCCTGCAGGGCGGGGACTGCGCCGAGACGTTCGAGGCCGCGACGGCGGACCGCATCAGCGCGCGGGTCAAGACGATCCTCCAGATGGCTGTTGTCCTGACCTACGGCGCCCAGCTCCCGGTCATCAAGATGGGCCGGATGGCGGGCCAGTTCGCCAAGCCGCGCTCATCGGACACTGAGACGCGGGACGGCGTCACCCTCCCGGCCTACCGCGGGGACATCGTCAACGGGTACGAGTTCACGCCCGAATCCCGCGCCCACGACGCGAGCCGCATGCTGCGCGCCTACCACACGTCGGCGTCGACCCTGAATCTCATCCGGGCCTTCACGCAGGGCGGATTCGCCGACCTCCGCCTCGTCCACCTGTGGAACAAGGGGTTCACCGAGAACCCCGCGCACGCGCGCTACGAGTCGCTCGCGCGGGAGATCGACCGGGCGATCAAGTTCATGGACTCCTGCGGCGCCGACTTCGAGGCGCTCAAGCGGGTCGAGTTCTTCGCGAGCCACGAGGCGCTCCTGCTCGACTACGAGCGGGCCCTGACCCGCATCGACTCACGCACCGGGCTGCCCTACGACACCTCGGCACACTTCCTCTGGATCGGCGAGCGTACCCGCGAGATCGACCACGCGCACGTGGACTTCCTCTCGCGCGTGCGCAACCCGATCGGCGTCAAGCTCGGCCCGAGCACGACTGGCGACGACGCGCTGCGCCTCATCGACCGGCTCGACCCCGAGCGTGAGCCGGGCCGCCTGACGTTCATCACGCGCATGGGTGCGAAGAACATCCGGGAGAAGCTCCCGGCAGTCATCGAGAAGGTCACGGCGTCCGGCGCCCAGGTCCTCTGGGTCACGGATCCCATGCACGGGAACACCGTGACGAGCCAGAACGGGTACAAGACCCGCCGCTTCGATGACGTGGTGGACGAGGTCCGCGGGTTCTTCGAGGTCCACGAGGCGCTCGGAACGGTCCCCGGCGGGCTCCACATGGAGATGACGGGCGACGACGTGGCCGAGTGCCTCGGCGGCTCCGACCCGATCGACGAGGACGCGTTCGCGGACCGCTACGAGTCGGTCTGCGACCCGCGCCTGAACCACATGCAGTCCCTTGAGATGGCGTTCCTCGTCGCCGGGGCGCTCTCGAAGCGCTCCTAGGTGTACCCGGCCATCAGGTTGGTTGCAGTCGGCTGGTCGGGGGCTTGCCTCCGAGTGCGCTGTGGCTACGTTGAGTGTTGTAGTGCTCGAGCCAGGGTGCAAGTGCTTCGGTGCGTTGGTCGTTGCTGGTGAAGGGCTGGCGGTAGGCCCACTCGGTCTGCAGGGTGCGGTTGAGACGTTCCACCTTGCCGTTCTGCCAGGGGCAGTGGGGCCGGATGAACTTCTGGCGGATGCCATGCCTGGCGCAGACCTCGCCCAGGGAGTACCGGTAGGCGAAGGCGTTGTCGGTCATGAGCCGCTCGATGCGGGCGATCCCGTGGGCGGCGAAGTAGGCGACCGCCCGGTCGAGGAAGCCGGCACAGGTGGTGCCCTTCTCGTCCGGGAGGATCTCGGAGTAGGCCAGCCGGGAGAAGTCGTCCACGAGCGAGTGCACGTAGTCGAAGCCGATCGGGCCCTTCTTGTGCTTGTGGGCCACGGTCGCTTCCCTGCCGAGGGCGCGCCAGCCTCCTCCGTCCGGGATCCGGCCGAGCTTCTTCACGTCCATGTGGACCAGCTCGCCGGGCCGTTTGCGTTCGTAGCGCACGGCTGTGGCCTTGCTGGAGCGGATCAGCTCTCCGCTCATCGGGTCGAGCGCTGCCAGGGGCGGCAGGCCGTTGCGGGCCAGGAACCGCGAGACCGTCCGGGGCGGCACCTCGAGCTGGGCCCCGATCCAAGCGGGCCCACGCCGTTCGCTCTGGCGCAGGTCGATGATCCGCTGCTCGAGCTCGGCGCTGGTCTTTCTCGGGCAGCTGTGCGGACGGGAGGAGCGGTCGTGGAGGCCGTCCTCGCCCTCCTCGGCGTAGCGGTCGATCCAAGTCTTCACGCACTTGCGCGAGATGCCCATCGCCGAGGCGAGGTGGGCCTGCTTCCACCCCTCGAGATGGCGGCGGACGATCAGCAGGCGGCCATGGAAGGTCAGGCGGGCGTTACCGTGGGACAAGAGAGCCTCCGGGGTCAGGTGAAAGCCTTCGACAAGCCACACCCCACCCGGAGGCTCTCCCTACGTCAACACGACTCGCCTGCCACCAACGTCATGACCCGGTACA